>JANOWB010000423.1:0-2189 GCA_031417695.1 Polaromonas sp. | reverse complement strand
GCGGCTCGCTTCATCACGGGTTCCCAGTTCGGGTCAGTCATGTCGGTGACCAGCACGTCGCCGGGCTGGACCTGGTCCATGTCTTTGATGTCGCGCACGATGCGCACCGGGCCGGTGCCAATTTTTTGACCAATTGCACGGCCTTCTGTCAGCACGTTGCCCTTGGCCTGGTTGGCTTTGAGCTTGTAGCGCAGCTCGGCTTTGCCTTTAGCCTGGCTTTTTACGGTTTCAGGCCGGGCCTGCAAGATGTACAGCAGCCCGTCGGTTCCGTCTTTGCCCCATTCAATGTCCATCGGGCGTTGGTAGTGCTCTTCAATGATGAGCGCGTACTTGGCGAGTTGCTCAACGTCGGCGTCGCTCAGCGAATAACGGTTGCGCAGCTCGGTGGGCACGTCGGTAGTTTTAACTAGTTTGCCGCCAACTGCTTTTTCGGCCGCGGTGGTGAATTCCATCTGCAGCAACTTGCTGCCCAGGTTGCGGCGAATCAGCGCGCGCTTACCTGCTTTCAGCATGGGCTTGTGCACATAAAACTCATCCGGGTTCACGGCGCCCTGCACCACCGTTTCACCCAGGCCGTAGCTCGACGTAATGAACACCACGTCTTCAAAACCGCTTTCAGTGTCGATGGTGAACATGACGCCCGCTGCGCCCTTGTCGCTGCGCACCATGCGCTGCACGCCTGCTGACAAAGCCACATCTGCATGGGCAAAACCCTGGTGAACGCGGTAGCTGATAGCGCGGTCGTTGTAGAGCGAGGCAAACACTTCTTTCATTTTGTGCAGCACGTCTTCAACGCCGACCACGTTCAAGAAGGTTTCTTGCTGACCGGCAAAGGATGCGTCGGGCAGGTCTTCAGCGGTTGCAGATGAGCGCACTGCAAAACTAGCCTGGTCATTACCCGCGCTTAAAGTCGCAAAGCTGGTGCGAACCGCTTGCTCAAACTCCGCCGGGAACGGCTGGGCTTCCACCAACCCGCGAATCTGGCTACCTGCTGCGGCCAGAGCCCGCACGTCATCCGTATTGAGTGCATCCAGCACCGAGTTGATTTTTTTATCCAGCCCATTGTGTGCCAAAAACTGGCGAAACGCGTGCGCCGTGGTGGCAAAGCCAGTGGGTACCCGCACGCCGCCTTCGCCCGTGGGCAGCTGTGAAATCATCTCGCCAAGGCTGGCGTTTTTACCGCCTACTGCCTCGACATCCGTCATCCTCAGGTTCTCAAACGGCACGACCAATGCGGTCGCCTCAAAAAGACTGGACATACACATACTCCGGGAGGTTTTAAAAGCGTTGAGGCATTCATGCGTGCAAACGGGCCGTGTTGTAGTCTTGTATTAGGTGCGGCAGGCATGAAGCTATTAGGAGGCGGATAGTCGAGATAATTACATAATTGTAGGGCGCGGGCAGCTACCGCCAGCGCCCTGAGCTTGCAACAACCTGAAAGCGCAAACATGCCTAACCGCACGGTATTTTTCATCTCTGACGGCACGGGCATTACCGCCGAGACTTTTGGCAACGCGATTCTGGCGCAGTTTGAAATGACTGCCCGCCACATTCGGCTGCCGTTTACCGACAGCGTAGACAAAGCGCACCAGGTGGTGCGGCACATCAACCATGTGGCCGAGCTGGAAGGCAAGCGCCCGATTGTCTTCACCACGCTGGTCAACATGCAAATTTTGGCGGTGATTAAAAAAGACTGCAACGGCATGCTGCTGGACATGTTTGGCACGTTTGTGTCGCCGCTTGAGGCTGAGCTGGGCATCAAGTCCAATCACCGGGTGGGCCGGTTTTCAGACGCGTCAAAAAGCAAAGCCTATGACAACCGGATTGAAGCAATTAATTTTTCCCTGGCGCATGACGACGGGCAAAGCCACAAAGACCTGGCGGGCTCTGACGTCATTTTGGTGGGCGTGAGCCGCAGTGGCAAAACGCCTACGTCGCTGTATTTGGCCATGCAGCACGGCCTGAAGGCGTCCAACTACCCGCTGATACCCGAGGACTTTGACCGCCGCCAGTTGCCGCCCGCGCTTGCCGAGCACCGTAAAAAGATTTTTGGTTTGACGATTGCGCCCGAGCGCCTGGCGCAAATCAGAAACGAGCGCCGGCCTGATTCGGTGTATTCCAGCTTGGCCAACTGCCGCCACGAGATTCACGAAGCCGAGGCAATGATGCGGCGCGAAGGCATTCGCTGG
>JANOWB010000422.1:0-2836 GCA_031417695.1 Polaromonas sp. | reverse complement strand
GCGCAGGAGGCAGCGGAAAAAAAATTTTAGATGTCCGACGGCTGCAAAGCAGACTAGTTTCTAAAAATTCCGCTGCCTTCGAGCACCGCAAGTTGCCCGGAGCGAAGCGCAGGGACCCAGGCTGCGGGTCGCCTTTTCTTTGGTTACTTTCTTTTGGCGAAGCAAAAGAAAGTGACTTGCCGCCGGGCAACCCCCGGCAAACTCCACAACGCATAACGCTATAAATTAAGGAGCTGCGCGCGCCCGTATTAATTGATCTGCAGGCACAAAACATACCTGAAATTAGCCTTTTCGGCCCCATTTTCGCCCCATCCGATCAAACGCAAGATAAATCACCGGCGTAGTAAACAAAGTGAGCACCTGACTAACCACCAAGCCACCAAAAATAGCCAACCCCAAAGGACGACGCAACTCAGCCCCCTCCCCCCAACCCAACATCAGCGGAACAGCAGCAAACAGAGCCGCCAGCGTCGTCATCAAAATCGGCCTGAAACGCAACAACGCCGCCTGATGAATCGCCTCCCGCGCTGACTTACCCTGCGTCCGCTCTGCATCAATCGCAAAGTCAATCATCATGATTGCGTTTTTCTTGACGATGCCGATCAGCAAAATAATGCCGATGATGCCAATCACGCCCAAGTCGGAGCCGCTGATCATCAGCGCCAGCAATGCGCCAACGCCAGCTGACGGCAGCGTCGACAAAATGGTAAGCGGGTGAATAAAGCTTTCGTACAACACACCCAGCACGATGTACACGCACACCAGCGCCGCCAAAATCAACCACAACTGGCTGGACAGCGACGTCTCATATGCACCCGATGCGCCTAAAAAAGTCAAGCTCACATTGGCCGGCAAGGCGATGTCTTTGGCTGCCTGCTTGATGTCGGTGACGGCTCTGCCCAGCGATGTGCCGGGCGCAGTGTCAAAGCCCAGCGTAGTGGCCGGAAACTGATCCACGTTAGTGACTTGCAGCGGCGCAGGCCGCTCGGTGATGGTGGCAATGCTGGCCAGCGGTGTAGTGCCGCCCGCGCCGGTTTTGAGCTGCAGGCTTCCTAGCGTTGCCGCATTTGTGAGCTGGTTGGGCAGCGCCTCCAAAATCACGCGGTACTGGTTGGTTTCAGTAAAAATTGTCGACACAATGCGCTGGCCGAAGGCGCTGTACAGCGCATCGTCAATCGATGCGGTAGAGATACCCAAGCGGGATGCGGTGTCGCGGTCAACCGTAACAAAAACCGATGCACCTGTGGCCCCGGCGTCAGTGGCTACATTGCGCAGGCTACTTAGCTCGGCCAAGCGTGCGGCTAACTTTTGCGCCCAGGTAACCACCACCTTGTTGTCTGATCCCTCCATCGACACCCGAAATTGCGTCGGCCCTGTTTCCGCATCAATTGTCAAGTCTTGCGTGGGCTGCAAGTACAGCGTGACACCCGCTATTTTGCTGGCGCGCTCGCGGAGTCTGTCGATGGTGGATTGCTGGGTGCCAGTGCGTGATTTTTTCAGGTTAATCAGCATGCGGCCGGTGTGCAGCATGGTGTTGTTGGCGGCATCCACACCGACGAATGAACTCAGGTTGTCAACATCCGGGTCTTCAAGAATGGCCTTGGCGGTGGCTTGCTGCAACTCAGCCATGCGAGCGTAAGAGATAGACTGCGCTGCCTGCACGCGGGCTTGCAATTGGCCTGTGTCCTGCGTTGGGAAAAGGCCTTTGGGAATCACGATGTACAAAAAGACCGTGAGCGCGAGGGTTAAAAACGCAACCAGCAGCGTCAAGCCTTGGCGCTTGAGTACCCAAGTCAAGCCATGGTCATAGCGCGTCATAACGCCGCTGAAGAATTTTTGCAATTTGCCCGCGCTATTTTTGACAGGCGCTTTTTTTAGCCATCGAGCAGACATCATTGGAACCAATGTCAATGAAACCACAGCAGAAATTAAAATAGTAATCGCCAGGGTGACGGCAAATTCCCTGAACAATCGCCCCACCACATCACCCATGAACAGCAGCGGAATCAACACCGCAATCAACGACACGGTCAGCGAAATAATCGTGAACCCAATTTGCGCTGCGCCGGTGATGGCCGCCTGCATCGGCGCCATGCCTTCTTCGATGTACCGCGAAATGTTTTCAATCATCACAATCGCATCATCAACCACAAAGCCGGTGGCAATCGTCAATGCCATCAGGCTTAAATTGTTCAAGCTGTAGCCCAGCAGGTACATTGCGCCGCAGGTACCGATCAGTGAAATTGGCACGGCCAGGCTGGCAATCACAGTGGCGCGCAAGCTGTGCAAAAACGCAAAAATTACCAGCACCACCAGCAGCACAGCTAGCAGCAACTCGATTTGCACATGCATGACCGACGCACGTATGCCGGTGGTGCGGTCACTCAGCACATCGACTTTGAGCGACGCGGGTAGGCCCGACTGCAGCTCGGGCAAACGTGCTTTGATCGCATCAACGGTGGCAATGACGTTGGCACCCGGCTGACGTTGTACGTTCAGAATAATCGCGGGTTTGAGACTAGACCACGCACCCAGCTTGACGTTCTCCGCACCGTCAACCACTTGCGCCACATCAGCCACGCGTACCGCTGCCCCGTTGCGATAAGCAATGATCAAGTTTTTATAGTCGCTGGCGGCCACCAGCTGGTCATTTGAATTGATGGTGTAGGCCCTAGAAGGCCCGTCAATGCTGCCCTTGGCGGCGTTGGCATTGGCCGCTGCAATCGCCACCCGAAAAGCGTCCAGCCCCAAACCATAAGAAGCCAGCGCGCGCATGTCTGCCTGAATGCGCACCGCAGGCCGCTGCCCACCACTAAGTGTGACCAGCCCCACGCCG
>JANOWB010000421.1:0-13290 GCA_031417695.1 Polaromonas sp. | reverse complement strand
CGGCTTTGGCGGCCTGGGAGGCGGTGGTGCGCATCAACAAGATTCCGCATTACATTTTGCCCGCCCCGTCGCTGGTGGCGGTGACGCTGTGGGACAACCTGGGCTCGCTCATGGTCAGCTGGCTGTACACCATGAAAATCACTTTCGGTGCGCTTGTGCTGGCTGTGGTGGGCGGCGTGGCGCTGGCCATGCTGTTTGCGCTGAACAAAGGGGTCGAGCTGTGTTTGTTTCCGTTTGCCATCGTGCTGCAGGTCACGCCGATTGTTGCGATTGCGCCGCTGATTTTGATTTTTATCGACAGCACCACCGCCGCGCTTTTGCTGTGCGCGTGGATTGTGGCGTTTTTCCCTATTTTGTCGAACACCGTGGTGGGTTTAAGGAGTGCTGACCACAACCTGCGCGACTTGTTCACGCTGTACCGCGCAAGCCCTTGGCAAACGCTGCGCTTTTTGCTGATTCCGTCGGCCATGCCGTACTTTATTGCGGGCCTGAAAATCGCTGGCGGTTTGAGCTTGATTGGCGCGGTGGTGGCTGAATTTACTGCTGGCGCGGCGGGCAAAGAAACGGGCTTGGCGTCGCGCATTCTAGAAGCCAGCTTTCGCACTGAAATCCCCAAAATGTTTGCGGCGCTGGTGCTGGTGTCGCTCACCGGCATTTTGATTTACCTGGTCTTCATGGGCGTGTCCAAGCTGGTGTTGGGCAAGTGGCACGAAAGTGAAATTAAAAGCAGCCGATAGGAAAACCTCACCATGCATCTGACAAATGTACTGATCCCCACCTGCGTTCGCGGCTTCGATCTGGATGCCGAACGCTTCGACGTTGATATAAAAAATGGCACTGTAGCCCGTATATTGCGGTCGCAAGCAGCTCCTGATTCTATAGCATTAGGCACGCTGTTGCCGTGCCTGGCTGATGCCCATGTACACATCGACAAGACTTATGTGGTCGATGAAGTGGGCGCCGCCGACGGCGATTTATTCAAGGCCATTACGCTGATGGGCCAGCACCGCGCCAGCTGGACCACTCTTGACATCACCATGCGCATGCAGCGCGCGGTGAGCGACGCTTACCGTCACGGCACGCGCGCGCTGCGCACGCACCTGGACTGGTTTGAGCCCGCAGCGCCCAAGTCGCTCGCCGCTTTTGAAGCGGTGCGCGGCCACTGGCGCGGCAAAGTCGCCTTGCAGTGTGTGTCGCTCACCCCGTTAGATGTGTTTGACGGCACCAATGAAGGCAATTTGCTTACCCAGCGAATAGCTGCTGAGCTTGCGCGGGTTGACCAGTCTGCTGACAAATCCGAAGGCGAAGCGGCTTTGATGGGCGCTTTTGTTTACCGCAACGCTGACATGCGGGTCAAACTGCAGCGCGTGTTTGAGGTGGCCGCACAGCACGGCTTGCACCTTGACTTTCATGTGGACGAGGGCTTGGACATCGACGCGACCGGGCTTCGGTTGATTGCCGAGCTGACACTGGCTAACCAGTACCAAGGCAAAGTAACCTGCGGCCACTGCTGTTCTTTGAGTGTTCAGCCGAGAGCTGAGGCTGAGGCAACTTTGAAATTGTGCTTTGACGCGGGTGTATCGTTAATCGCCCTGCCTACCACCAATTTGTACCTGCAGGGCGCGTGGGACTCAACCCCCGTCGAACGTGGCATTACAAGGCTTAATGAAGCCGCAGCCCACGGTATACAGGTGTCAATAGCTACTGATAATGTAGCGGACAGTTTTTTTCCGTATGGCAGCTATGATCTGCTGGCCACCTACGCCTTGGGCGTGCAGGTAGCTCATTTGAGTCCGGCCACCGACGCTTTGGCCACCGTCACTACGCACCCAGCCCGCGCCATGGGTTTGCCCTGGAATGGATTAATTAAGGTGGGTTGCCCGGCCGACCTGGTGCTGCTGGCAGCTACCAGCCCCTATGAGCTGCTAAGCGCCGCAGGGCAGCAGCGCCAGGTTATACGGGCAGGCCAAACGCTGGCAGCGGGTTGAGCTACCCGATGCCAGCGATTGACCAACGCTTTAACGCGTAGATTAATACGTGCTGTAGCCGTCTATGTCGTGGGTAGACGCAGCGCGCATGGCTTGAATGCCTTCCATGCGAACTTGCGCGCGGGTCACAGTAGTGGCTTGCGGCTGCGCAATGACGGTAAACACGCCAGTCTCGTTAGACACCTGCAATGTGCCATTTGCGCGGGCTTTAGCGAAGTCGGACATCACAGCGGCGCGGGTGGTGCTGCTGGCGGTGCTGTACGGAATTTGCTGCGACATGTCGCCCGCAAAAGCGGCAGTTGCGCCGAATGTTGACAAAGCAATAACGGTAGCGGCAATTAATTTCGAGTTCATGATGAAGTTCCTAAAAAGTTAACAAAAAAAGTCTTATCGACCATTTCGAGCAACCCGCTTGCCAGCTTTCTGCTTTGGGTGGGTTGTCCGTCTCGGTGAGCAGCTGATTGAGTTGCATCTCATCGATGGATTGAACTTTAGGCCTTATATTCTCAATTACTAACCCGTTGGTCAGCAATGCACTATTGCATAATTCGCAATAAAATTGTGAATCCAGATTAATTAACAACTATTTGTTGCATTTTTTGGCTTAAAAGTTACGTATTAACCCTTAAAAGAGCACTTGATGGACAGACTTCTATCCATGCGCGTATTTCAAAAAGTCATTGATGAGGGTGGCTTTGCGGCTGCCGCCCGTGCGCTCGATATGTCACCGGCTGGCGTGACGCGCCTAGTCACTGACCTGGAGCAGCACCTGGGAACGCGGCTTATGCAGCGCACCACCCGCAAGCTGCTGCTCACTGACGCTGGTGAGGCTTATTTAATGCGGGTCAGATCAATTTTGGCCGAGGTAGACGATGCAGAAGCTTCTGCCAGCCAAAGTGCCAGCGCCCTGCATGGCGTGGTGCACGTGCTGGCGCCGCCGCTGTTTGCCAACCACTTTTTGGCCTACCAAATCAAGCACTGGACCGCCCGCCACCCTGATGTGTGCATCGACCTGCAGGTTGACCCGTTTCCCCTGCCTCGGGTGGAAGAATTTGATGTGACTTTCCTGTCGGTCAATGAGGGCGCAGACCTCAACATCGTGGCGCGCAACATCGCCACTACCCAGTGGATTGTGTGCGCCAGCCCCAGCTACTTGAAACGTTATGGCACGCCTGTGCAACCGGCTGATTTAGCAAAGCATTTGTACCTGCGTTTTCCATGGTTAGCCTTGTCGAGCCAGCCCTCAAGGGGCTTGAGTTTGACGCCGCTCAACAGCTCAGGCAAAGCGGATGAAGCGGGTAAAGCAGTGGATGCGCCCATACAAACTGTGCTGCATTCCCCCAGCATGGACATGCTGTTCAACGCGGCGCTTGACGGCGCCGGCATAGCAGTGATACCGCAATACCCAGCGCAGAGTTATCTCGCCACGGGCGCACTTATTCACATCCTGCCCGACTGGATTTTTGGCCGGTTTACGCTGTACGCAGCATTGCCCACGCGCAAGTTGATTCCGGCCAGAACACGCGCGTTTTTAGACTTTGCCACCGAGATGGCTTTCAAGCCGATTGAGCCTTTACCCGCAGCTTTAATCGCGGCTTGACGAGTGGTAAATTCCCACCATGAATCACGCCCTATCGCCTAGTCCAAAAGGCCTTGCCCTGCAAAATTTTTTAGCAGACATCGCCCCCATTGAAAGCAACCAAAACGCCGCGCAAGTTGCGGCCAAGTCGCGCGATTATTTTTGGTACAGCCCCATCCTCACTGCGCTGCTTGAAGGTAAAACCGGCGACGTCATCGTCACGCCGCGCTCACAAGACGACGTGATTCGCGTGGCAGCGGCTTGCGCCAAACACCGCATCAACATCACGGTGCGCGGCGGCGGCACGGGCAACTACGGCCAGTGCGTGCCGATGGCGGGCGGAATTATTTTGGACATCACGCAGCTAAATAGCGTGCTGAAAATCGGGGCAGGCGCCGTAACCTGTGAAGCAGGCATTTTGATAGCCGACCTTGAAAAAGCAGTCCGCGCAAACGATTCAGTTCCAGGCGGACAAGAAATTTTGATGTACCCCAGCACGCGCGACATTGCCACCATCGGCGGCTTCATTGCAGGCGGCTATGCGGGTGCAGGCAGCGTGCGCAACGGCATACTTAAAGACGCAGGCAACGTCACCATGATTCGGGTGGTCACGCTTGAAGAAACGCCTCAAGTCATCGAGCTGATTGGTGCAGACATACAAAAAGTGCACCACGCCTATGGCACCAACGGCATCATCACCGCGCTAACTTTGAGGCTAAAACCTGCCGTTGATTGGGTTCACCATATCGGCCTGTTCGACAGTTATAGCGCCGCACTGCGGTTTGGCTGCGAAGCGACCGAGGCAATTGGCAGCAGCGTTGATGCGTTTTTGATCACCGCGGTAGAGCGCCGGATTGCGCCCTACTACACCAGCAGCTTTGGCGAGCGCTTCCCGGCCAACAAAGATGCGGTGTTTTCAATGGTCCACCCCGCGCACCTTGGCGCCTGGCGGGCGCTGCTGGCCAAGCACGGCGGCACAGAATCGATGGCACTCAATGAAGCCGAAGTAAAAGCGCAAAATCTGCATCCCTCCTTTGAATGCGCCTACAACCACACCACGCTGATGGCACTTAAAGTCGACAAAAGCTGGACTAATTTGCAAACCGTAGCGCCGTGGGTTGCGGGTGTCGGCATTGACATTGCCCTGGTTGAAAAGCAAATGCTGCGCTGGGGCGATGAGGTACTGCAGCACCACGAATTTGGCCGCCAATACGGCGGCTGTGTGGCTTTCGGGCTGCCGCTCGTCAGCTACCTTGACAAAGAGCGCTTGTACGAAATCATGGCCGAATTTGAGGCCGATGGTTGCCAGGTTTTTGACAACCACGTCATCACGATTGAAGACGGAGGCATGAAGACGATTGACACGGCACAAATCGACTTTAAAAAAATTGCTGACCCGCACGGCCTGATGAACCCTGGCAAAACGCGCGGCTGGCTGCCCGAATACGCCAAGCCCTGAAAACCCTGATGCAGTTCGGCATGGTTTGTGCAACGATTCATACCGACTGTTCGCATTGTCCAATTCGTTTTTTATCACCCTCCCTCAATCTGGAGTAACACCATGAAAATCAATTTTGCTACTAAATCAATAGCTGCTTGCGCCCTATTTATTTGCGCTAACGGTGCATTTGGACAAGAAAAACTGGTCTTTGGCACCAACTGGAAGGCCCAGGCTGGTCACGGCGGTTTTTACCAGGCAGTGGCTGACGGCACCTACAAGCGCATGGGCCTGGACGTAGAAATAGCGCAAGGCGGTCCGCAAATGAACAACCGCCCGCTGCTGGCCACCGGCAAGATTGACTTTTTGATGGCGGGCAACCTGCTGCTGAGCTTTGACAACGTGAAAAATGGTGTGCCGACGGTCGTGGTGGCAGCGATTTTCCAAAAAGACCCGCAAGCTATTTTTGCGCACCCAGGCCAGGGTTATGACAAGTTTGCAGACTTGTCCAAAGCACCCACGGCTTTCGTCAGCAAAGACGGCCAGTTCAGTTTTTGGCAATGGATGAAGGCCGAGCACGGTTTTAAAGACGAGCAGCTCAAACCGTACGTTTTTAACGTCGGCCCTTTCATGGCCGATAAAAAGTCTGTGCAGCAAGGTTACAGCATCAGCGAACCCATCAGTCTGCGAGCACAGGGGTTCGACCCTGTGGTGCATTTGCTGGCCGACAACGGCTTTTCAACCTACAGCACGACTATTGAGACCCGCGCCGAGTTGGTGCGAACCAAGCCTGAAATGGTGCAAAAGTTTGTCGACGCATCGCTGATCGGCTGGTACAACTATTTGTACGGCGACAACAAAGCCGCCAACGAAATGATCAAAAAAGCTAACCCGGAGGCGACCGACGCCAACATTGCGGGCGGCATTGAGTTGATGAAAAAACTCAACATTGTTGACAGCGGCGAAGCCCTTACCAACGGCATTGGCGCAATGAACACCGCCCGCGTGAAAGACTTTTACGACAAGATGGTCAAGGCCGGTTTGTACAAGCCGGGCGATGTGGATTTAAGCAAAGTCGTCACTACCCAATTTGTGAATAAGAAGGTTGGCATGGACGTTAAAGCCAAAGCTGGCGTGAAGTAACTTGAGTTTGTCCCCGGCACTTCTAGAAATTCAGATTTTCGGGATGAAGTGCAAGGCGCACGGAGCGCAGGACACCGGAATGTACTTCAGTACATGAGGATTCCGAGCACCGCGCAACACGGCAATTCTCCCGAAAAATGAATTTATAGAGGTGCCTGAACGTTGAAAACGCTGGTTGTTTACTGCCACCCCAACCCGAAAAGTTTTAGCGCTGCGCTGTACGCTAAAACGGTTGAAATCTTCAAAGCGAACGGCAACGAGCTGCGCTGCTTTGATTTGTACGCCGAGAATTTTCAACCGATTTTGACGCTGGAAGAGCGCGAGGCCTACCTGCCGAACCCCGCCTTGATTGAAGCGCGCGTGCAGCCGCATGTCGATGCTTTGAGGTGGGCCGAGCATTTGGTGTTTGTGTTCCCCATCTGGTTTTACGGCCCGCCGGCCATGCTCAAGGGCTGGCTGGAAAGGGTCTGGCTGCCAGGGGTGGCGTTTTTACCGCCGCCACAAAAAGGCAAAGCCGCCGTGCCCGGCTTGCGCCACATTCAGCGCTTGACGGTCATTACCCATGGCGGGGCCCCGTGGTGGTGGCTTAAAGTAATGGGTGACCCGGCGAAAAAATTGTTCATGCGCGGCCTGCGGGCACTGATGGCAAAAAATTGCAAAACCACCTGGCTGCAATTGCACAACATGAACAACGTATCTGCTAGCGACTGCGAAGCATTCATCAACAAAGTCTCTACCTGCTTGAAAGCGATGTGATCATGGAGAAATCAGTCGCTGTGGGCGCACCGCTAGCCAACTACCTGGCCGCAAAACGCGTGGGCAACATGCTGTATCTAAGCGGCGTGATTGCGGTCGACCCCGCTGCGCGCAAGGTTGTCACCAGTTACGACGACCTGCCCGTCTTGGCTCGCGGTCAACTGCAAACATTGGGTTACGTTACAGGCCAAATGAGCGTGGATATTTTCGAAGCCCCCGCAGCCGCACAAAGCTGGTTTGTACTCAACCGCATCAAAGACATCGTTGAAGCCGAAGGCGGCCAAATGAAAGACGTCTACAAGCTGGTGCAGTACTTTCGTGACTTGCGCCACTACCCGGCTTACAACCGCGTGCGCGGCCTGTTTTGCCCCGAGCCGGTGGTGAGCACGGTGGTGGAAGTCAGCCGTATGTTGCCGAGTGATGAGGTTTTGATTGAGGTAGAAGCGACGGCGTTTTTACCGAATTGAACTGTTTTTTGGCACTTTTTGATGGTGTTTTAGTGCTGTAGCTCAACAAATACGGGTGCGAGCAGCTCCTAATGTAATAGCATTTAATTGATGTTTTCGTCAACATCCATCTCTATCTCAACAGCCGGCGGTATTCTGATAAGCCGAATACAGACCGGGGTGCGCCACAGCCAAGCATTTTGTGCAGCAATTGCCACAACCTTGATACTGCTGCGATACCGATCAAAGCAATCATTACAACCAGACGCAAACAATTCGGATCAAGTGAATAAGTCAACGCTGACAGCCACGCCTACTGGGGCAAGCCGGTTGTGCAAGCGCATACGCAGAGACCTAAAAATTCGCCAGTGCGGGCTTGGCGCCTGGGGCACATTGGTAAACCCTGATGGGCGATGCGAAAGATTCATGAATACTCCGTAAACCTTCCAACGCAATACCGTCAGAGTTGCCATCGTGCGATTTTCTGCCTCAACCGTTGCGACTCTTTATTCATAAAAATCCCAACCGGAGACAACATGCCCAAAATTTCCTATTTCTCAGCCTCATTTTTGCTCGCGATGACAGCTTTTTCGGCGCAGGCCGGCGAAGTGGAGGTGCTGCATTACTGGACGTCCGGCGGTGAGGCCAAATCGGCTGCCGAGTTAAAAAAGATCATGCAGGCCAAAGGCCATGTGTGGAAGGACTTTGCAGTGGCTGGCGGCGGCGGTGACGCAGCAGCTACGGTACTTAAAAGCCGCGTGGTTTCCGGCAACCCGCCATCTGCCGCGCAAATCAAGGGCCCGGCAATTCAGCAATGGGCTGGCGAAGGCGTGCTGGCCAATCTTGACGCGACTGCCAAAGCCGAAAACTGGGACGCGCTGCTGCCCAAGGTGGTCGCCGACGGCATGAAATACAAGGGCAGCTATGTTGCCGTGCCGGTCAACGTGCACCGCGTGAACTGGATTTGGGCTAACCCTGATGTGTTGAAAAAAGCGGGCGTTGCCGGCATGCCCAAGACCTTTGACGAGTTTTTTGCTGCAGCCGACAAGATCAAGGCCGCTGGATTGATCGCGGTCGCACATGGCGGCCAGAACTGGCAAGATTTCACGACTTTTGAATCAGTCATGCTCGGCGTGGGCGGAACCAAGTTTTACAACGACGCCATGGTCAAGCTCGACCCCACTGCACTTGGCAGCGATGCGATGAAAAAGTCGCTGGAAACGTTTCGGAAAATCAAAAGCTACACCGACCCCGCCTCAAGCGGCCGCGACTGGAACTTGACGACCGCCATGGTGATGCAAGGCAAGGCCGGTTTTCAGTTCATGGGCGACTGGGCAAAAGGTGAATTTGTGGCTGCAGGCAAGGTGCCGGGCAAAGACTTTTTGTGCGCCGCTGCACCGGGCACAGCATCGGCCTTTACCTACAACATCGATTCGTTTGCGATGTTCAAACTAAAAGCTGCCGATGCGCAAAAGGCTCAGGGTGAGCTGGGGGCGGTCATCATGGGTGAGCCGTTCCAGGAAGTTTTTAACCTGAACAAAGGCTCGATACCGGTCCGGCTGAATATGAAGCTCGACAAGTTTGACGACTGCGCAAAACAGTCCTCGAAAGATTTCGTCGACACTGCTAAAACCGGCGGGCTGGTGCCGTCCATTGCGCACGGCATGGCGGTCAGCCCAGCCATCGAAGGCGCCATGAAAGACGCGGTCAGCCAGTTCTGGAACAACGACAAAATAACCGTTGCTGACGCGATGAAGACGATTGCTTCGGCTGCAAAGACCAAATAATTGGTGCAGACAAGCAGTTAGGGCGATTCGCATGATCAGTGCCGCCCGAGCTTATCCATCAGGCTCAGTTTGATGAGGCTCAATGTCGAACAAGCCCTTCCGAAGCTGGTCATTGCGCCCGGTTTTGTGCTGGGCTTTGCTTTTATCTATGGGTTGATGATCTGGAACGGCGTGCTGTCGCTTACTGCGTCACGCATGCTGCCCAACTACGACGAATTCGTTGGGCTGGAACAGTACGCGCGGTTGTGGGAACTGGACCGGTGGTGGCTGGCATTGAGAAACCTTGGCATTTTCAGTGTGCTGTACGTCGGCGGCGCGATGCTGATCGGCATGGCACTGGCCATTGTGCTCGACCAGAAAGTGCGCGCTGAAGGCTGGCTGCGCAACATCTACCTGTACCCGATGGCGCTGTCGTTCATCGTCACGGGCACGGCGTGGAAGTGGATGCTTAACCCGAGTCTGGGGTTAGAGAAACTCATGCGTGACCTGGGCTGGACCAGCTTCACGTTCGGCTGGCTAGTGCAAAGCGAAACCGCCATTTATTGTGTGGTGATTGCCGGCATCTGGCAATCGGCCGGCTTTGCGATGGCGCTGTTTCTGGCCGGGCTGCGCGGCATTGACGACAGCATCATCAAGGCGGCGCAGATCGATGGTGCCAGCCTGCCGCGCATTTACTGGCGCATCATTTTGCCCATGCTGCGGCCGGTGGTGTTCTCAACCGTCATGGTGCTGTCGCACTTGTCGATCAAAAGCTTTGATCTGGTGATGGCGCTCACCGGCGGCGGGCCCGGTTATGCCAGCGACGTACCCGCTACGTTCATGTACACCATGAGTTTTACGCGCGGGCAGATTGGCCTGGGTGCCGCCAGCGCCACCATGATGCTGGCCACGGTGGCGGCAATTGTGGTGCCGTATCTTTACAGCGAGCTGCGCAGCAAACCCCATGACCGCTAAAACCGTTTCACGGATTGCGATCTACACCACGCTGCTGCTGGCGGCAGTGCTGTTTTTGGCGCCGCTGTATGTGATGCTGGTCACGTCGCTCAAAAACGCTGACGAAATCCGCAACGGCAACTTGCTAAGCCTACCCGGCAAATTGAATTTTGAGGCATGGTTGCTGGCGTGGTCCAGTGCCTGCACCGGTACCGACTGCCGCGGACTGCAACCGTTTTTCTGGAACTCGGTGTTGCTGGTGGTGCCGGCGGTGCTGATCTCCACGCTTTGGGGCGCAGTGAACGGCTATGTGCTCAGCCAATGGAAGTTTCGCGGCAGCGATCTGCTGTTTGGCTTCATGCTGTTCGGCGTCTTCATGCCATTTCAGGTCGTGTTGTTGCCGATGAGCCAGGTGCTGGGCTGGCTCGGCATTTCAAGCTCAGTTGGCGGACTGATTTTTGTGCATTGTCTGGCCGGGCTTGCGGGAACGACCCTGTTTTTTCGCAATTACTACGCCGCCATTCCGCGGGAGCTGGTGAACGCTGCCCGTATTGATGGTGCAGGTTTTTGGCGCATTTTTATTCGCATCATTGTGCCGCTTTCAACGCCTATCGTCATGGTCACGCTGATCTGGCAATTCACCAATATCTGGAACGATTTTCTGTTTGGCGTGGCCTTCAGTGGCGCCGACAGCAAGCCAGTCACCGTTGGCCTCAACAACATGGTCAATACCAGCAGCAGCGTGAAGAATTACAACGTCGATATGGCGGCCGCTGTGATTGCGGGCCTGCCGACCCTGCTGATTTACGTATTGGCAAGCCAGTACTTTGTGAAAGGACTCACGGCTGGTGCCGTGAAGGGATAGTCCTGGAAAAAGCCGTCGACCACTTGTTCTTCCCTTTGCAATTCTTATGTCATTGAAATCTGGTCATCTCCAAACTGCCCACCTCTTTGCTGAGAGCGCTGCACACCCAATGGAACCACTGAAGTCGCGCCCGGGGTCGTTGCTTCGCCTTGCGGGCATCAGCCCGCTGCGTTGTCGCGCCTACCCGGCCACAACCCCAGCGGCACCCTCGGGCGCGCTCGACGGCTTTTCCCAGGACCTGCTATGCCTTCGTCACTAAAAATCTCCGGCATCCGCAAAACCTTTGGCAAGGGCGACAAGCTGGTTGAGGTGCTCAAGCGCATCGACATCGACGTCACACCTGGCGAGTTTTTGATTCTGGTGGGCCCGTCGGGCTGCGGCAAATCCACCTTGCTCAACATCATCGCCGGGCTGGAAGACCCCACCGAAGGCGAGATCCGCATTGGCGAGCGCGACGTGGTGGGCGTGGCCCCGGCGCAGCGCGACATTGCCATGGTGTTTCAAAGCTATGCGCTGTACCCCACCATGAGCGTGGCCGACAACATTGGCTTTGCGCTGGAGATGCGCAAGGTGCCCAAGCTTGAGCGTAATAAGCGCATTGCAGAAGTCGCGGCCATGTTGCAGATCACTCACCTGCTGGACCGTCGGCCCGCGCAGCTCTCGGGCGGTCAGCGCCAGCGCGTTGCAATGGGCCGGGCACTGGCCCGCCAGCCGCAGCTTTTTTTGTTTGACGAGCCGCTGAGCAACCTCGACGCCAAGCTGCGCGTCGAAATGCGAGCCGAAATCAAGCGCCTGCATCAGATTAGCGGCATCACCAGCGTTTACGTCACGCACGACCAGATCGAAGCCATGACACTTGGCAGCCGCATCGCTGTGATGAAAGACGGCGTGCTGCAGCAACTGGGTACCCCCGACGACATTTACAGCCGCCCGGCCAATACGTATGTGGCGGGTTTTATTGGCTCTCCTACTATGAATTTAATAGCTGGTTGCGCCCGTAATATGGACGCTGAAGGCATGTTTTGCATAGAAAATGCCAATCTGCCTCTGCACTGCCCGGTGGGCGCCGACGCACTGCTTGGCGTGCGCCCCGAACACATTGCCTTGAGCACCGATTCGCCATGGCGCGGCGTCATCAGCGTTGTCGAACCGACCGGCGCCGATACCTTTGTTGTCGTCAAAACAGAAGCTGGCAATATCACGGTGCGCACCTCGCCACAAATGCAGACCCGTCCAGGCGATGCCGTTGGACTGGAAGTTCAGGCTGCGCGGGTGAACTGGTTTGATGCGCAGAGTGGGGTCAGGCTGTAACGGGCTGCGAGCGAGGACGACAGCATTACAGCGCAGAAATAGCTTAAACCCGTTCCAAAACTCCACGCAGGGCGTTTCCAGTGTGCGTGCCGAGCTTCACCACCATTTCAGGCGGCGCAGCTGCCACCACGCTGCCGCCTGCGTTACCGCCGTCTGGCCCCAGGTCAATCACCCAGTCGGCTTCAGCAATCACGTCGAGGTCATGCTCAATCACCACCACGCTGTGGCCGCCGTTCACCAGGCGGTGCAGCACGTGAATGAGTTTTTCAACGTCGGCCATGTGCAGGCCGACTGTCGGCTCGTCGAGTACGTACAGCGTATGCGGTGCTTTTTGGCCGCGCCGAGTGATGTCGTCGCGCACTTTGCTCAGCTCCGTCACCAGCTTGATGCGCTGCGCTTCACCACCACTCAGCGTGGGTGAGGGCTGGCCGATGGTGAGGTAGCCGAGGCCCACGTCTTTGAGCAGCTGTAGTGGGTGGCCGATGCTGGGCATGGATTTGAAAAACTCTACCGCCTCATCAACCTCCATCTTCAGCACATCGCCAATGCTTTTGCCGCGCCAGGTTACCGCCAAGGTTTCGGGGTTAAAGCGCGCTCCGTGACAGGTTTCACACAGCACTTTCACGTCGGGCAAAAAGCTCATGCCGATGGTGCGCACCCCAGCGCCTTCGCACGTTGGGCAGCGACCTTCACCAGTGTTAAAACTGAAGCGCCCGGCCTGGTAGCCTCTTGCACGAGCCTCTAACGTGTCGGCAAACAGTTTGCGAATCGTGTCCCAAAAGCCAATGTAGGTGGCGGGGCAGGAACGCGGCGTTTTGCCGATGGGGGTTTGGTCGACCTCCAGCACGCGGTCGACCACGCGGTAGCCTGCGATTGCCTCGCAGCCCACCCAAGCCGGATGTTTGCCTGCGTCGTCTTGGTCGCGGCCTGCTTTGGTGGAGCGCTGCATGACGGCAGCGTGGACGTTGGTGAGCAAGACGTCTCGTGCCAGCGTTGATTTGCCCGAGCCTGAGACGCCTGTGACGGCTACCAGCCTGTAAAGCG
>JANOWB010000420.1:0-7265 GCA_031417695.1 Polaromonas sp. | reverse complement strand
ATGCTGTCGTCAAGCCCGTGCCGTGGCAAGCGTCCGGCAGCAAGCCTTTATCAGCCGCGTCGACTGCACCGGCTGCAGCAACTGCAGCAACTGCAGCAACTGCAGCAGCAGCGCCGGTTGCAGCGCCTGCGCGCGCTGCCTCGGCTCTGCCAGCTTCTAAATAAGGAGCACTGCAAGTGGCCAAGTTTTTTATTGATCGCCCCATTTTTGCGTGGGTGATTGCGCTGTTTATTGTGGTGATGGGCAGCATCGCCGTCACTCAGCTGCCTATTTCGCAGTATCCGCCGGTAGCGCCGCCGTCGATTGTGGTGTCGGCTGCGTACCCTGGCGCATCAGCCAAAACGCTTGAGGACAGTGTGCTGTCGGTGATTGAGCGTGAAATGAACGGCGCGCCCGGATTGATGTACATGGAAGCCGTTGCCCAGGCCAACGGAACAGGCAACATCACGCTGAGTTTTCAGCCGGGCACCAATGCCGACCTGGCGCAGGTTGATGTGCAAAACCGGCTGGCGCGTGCAACGCCGCGCCTGCCCCAAGTCGTTACGCAGCAAGGCGTGCGGGTTGAAAAATCAAATGCCAACTTTTTGCTGTTCACGATTTTGTCGTCCACCAACCCGGCCATTGACCCGGTCGGTCTGGGTGACTACGCAGCCCGCAACGTGATTCCTGAATTGCAGCGCTTGCCCGGCATTGGGCAGGCGCAGCTTTTTGGCACCGAACGCGCCATGCGCATCTGGCTAGAGCCTGCCAAACTCAGCGGTTTGGGCCTGTCGGTACTCGACGTGAACAACGCATTGCGTTCGCAAAACGCGCAAGTCGCTTCCGGCACGATTGGCGAGCTGCCCAACGTGGCCGGGCAGGGCATAGCCGCCACCGTCGTGGTTAACGGGCAGTTGTCTAGCGTGGAGCAGTTTGGCAATGTGGTGCTGCGCGCCAACGCAGACGGTTCCACGGTGCGCCTCAAAGACGTGGCACGCATTGAGCTTGGCGCGCAAACCTATGCTTCTGCGGCTAGGCTAGACGGCAAGCCATCGACCGGCATTGGTGTGCAGCTAACGCCCAGCGGCAATGCGTTGGCAGCTGCCAAAGCTGTCAAGGAAAAAATGGAGAGCTTAAAACCCTACTTTCCGCCGGGCGTGACCTATGCCATTCCGTACGACAGCTCGCGTTTTGTCAGTATCTCAATCAAGCAAGTGGCCATCACGCTGGTTGAAGCGGTGGTGCTGGTGTTTCTGGTGATGTTTTTGTTTCTACAAAATTTTCGCTACACCATCATCCCGACGATTGTGGTGCCAGTGGCACTGCTGGGCACAGTCGCGGCGCTGTTTGCGATGGGGTTTTCAATCAACGTGCTAACCATGTTTGGCATGGTGCTGGTGATTGGCATTGTGGTCGACGACGCTATTTTGGTGGTAGAAAACGTAGAGCGCATCATGAGCGAAGAAGGCTTGAGCCCGCTTGACGCCACCCGCAAAGCCATGAGCCAAATATCGGGCGCTATTGTGGGGGTGACGCTGGTGCTGATTGCGGTGTTTGTGCCGCTGGCGTTTTTTGCGGGGTCTGTTGGCAATATTTACCGGCAGTTTTCTGCGGTGATGGTGGCGGCCATTTCTTTTTCATCGTTCTTGGCGCTGTCGCTGACGCCTGCGCTGTGCGCCACGCTTTTAAAGCCGGTTGAAGCGGGGCACCACCCTGCCAAAGCTGGTTTTTTCGGCTGGTTTAATCGCGGCTTCAGTCGCACTGCAAAAGGTTACGAAGGTTTCGTGGCCCGCCTGCTGAAGCGGGCAGGGCGCTACATGGTGATTTATGTTGCCATCATCGGCGTGGTGACGTTGGTTTACACGCGTTTGCCCACTTCGTTTTTACCGCAAGAAGACCAAGGTAATTTACTTGTCAATGTGCAGCTGCCGCCCGGCGCCACGCTAGAGCGTACAGAAAGCGTAATGGCGCAGGTCGAAGGTTTCATGCTTAAGCAGCCCGAGGTGCAAAGCATTGTGGGCGTGCTGGGTTTCAGTTTTTCAGGCCAGGGGCAAAACGCAGCGCTGGCCTTTGTCACGCTCAAAGACTGGTCAGAACGTGGGCACGCAGACCAATCCGCTGGCGCCTTGGCAGGCCGCGCATTTGGTGCGTTTTCGCGCATTCGTGATGCGTCGGTGTTCCCGATCAGCCCGCCGCCGATTCCGGAGCTCGGTTCTTCGAGCGGCTTTAACTTTCGCCTGCAAGACCGCTCAGGCGCAGGCCGCGCCGCACTGTTGGCTGCCCGTGGCCAGTTGCTTGGCATGGCCGCCAAAAGCCCGGTGTTGACGCAGGTTCGCCCTGACGGGCTTGAAGACGCACCGCAGCTGCAAATCGACATTGACCGCGACCAGGCCGGTGCGCTGGGGGTGAGCTTTGATGCCATCAATTCTTCACTGTCAACATCACTCGGCTCAAGCTACATCAACGACTTTCCGAACGAGGGGCGCTTGCAACGCGTGGTGGTGCAGGCCGACGCACCGGCACGCATGCAACCCGACGACTTGCTGCGCCTGAACGCCACCAACGCCAAAGGCCAACAGGTGCCGCTCGCCAGCTTTGCCAGCACGCGCTGGGTGACGGGGGCGATGCAAACCGTGCGCTACAACGGCTACCCGTCAATCCGCATCAGCGGCAACGCCGCGCCGGGGTACAGCACCGGCGCGGCAATAGCCGAGATGGAAAAACTCGCGGCGCAGTTGCCGCAAGGCATGGGCTATGAATGGACCGGCTTGTCGCGTGAAGAAAAGTTGGCGGGCTCGCAGGCCACGCTGCTCTACGGCTTTGCCATCTTGGCGGTGTTTTTGTGCCTGGCGGCACTGTATGAAAGCTGGTCAATTCCACTCGCAGTTATTTTGGTGGTGCCACTCGGCGTGCTCGGGGTGCTGCTGGCAACGCTTTTGCGCGGCTACGCCAACGACATTTACTTTCAGGTTGGGCTGATCACCATCATTGGCTTGTCGTCTAAAAACGCGATTTTGATCATTGAATTCGCGAAGGATTTGCAGGCCGAAGGCAAGGGCGTGGTTGAGTCTGCGCTAGCCGCAGCGCACCTGCGGTTCAGGCCGATTGTGATGACGTCGTTAGCATTCATGCTGGGCGTGTTGCCGCTGGCCATTGCAACGGGCGCCAGCTCGGCCAGCCAGCGGGCTATTGGCACTGGCGTGATTGGCGGCGTGTTGACGGGTACGTTTTTGGCGGTATTTTTTGTGCCGATCTTCTTTGTGGTGGTGCGCGGATTGTTTAGTCGCCGATCCAAAGTTGTGTCGCCCGCACCCGGGGAAAATCATGCTTAAAAAAACCAGTCTTTTATGGCTTGCGGTGAGCAGCGGCTTGCTGGCAGGCTGCTCCGTGATACCCACTTACGAACGCCCCGCAGCGCCCGTAGCGGCGCAATTTTCAGGTGAGTTCCTAGGTGCATCTGGAGGCGCGGCTACCCCTGCAGCAGACATTGAATGGCAAAATTTCTTTACCGACCCCAAGCTGAATCAGCTGATTTTGGCTGCCCTGCAAAACAACCGAGATCTGCGCATCGCAATGTTGACTATTGAGCAGGCACGGGCGCAATTTCAAATCAGGCGTGCCGACCAATTTCCAACCCTTAATGCTGCGCTGACCGGCTCGCGCCAGTCCACCGACAGCGCCGCCAGCGGCAGTGGCATCAGCAGCCTGTACAGTGCAGGGTTGGCAGTAACGGGTTATGAGCTAGATTTTTTTGGCCGCGTGGCAAGTTTGAAAGAAGCCGCGCTGGCCCAATACCTGGCAACGGTTGAAGGCCGTAAAACAGCGCAAATCAGCTTGGTTGCCCTCGTTGCTAACACTTACCTTGCCCTGCTGGGCGATGACGAGTTGCTGGCCATCACGCAGCAAACACTTGGTACCCGGCAAGAGTCTTTCAAGCTCGCCAAACTGCGCTTTGACAATGGCGTGACGTCCGAGCTGGATTTGCGGCTGGCCGAATCGTTGTTGGAGTCTGCCAACGTGTCACTTGCCCAGCAAAAGCGCCAGCGCGCGTTAGATGAAAACATGTTGACGCTGCTGGTCGGCCAAAGCCTAAAAGGCGCGCTAGGGGTTACCGGCGGCCCAGCTTTGAACGCAGCCACGCTGCAAGACGTGCCCGCCGGGCTGCCGTCCGACTTGCTGGTGCGCAGGCCCGACATTCGTCAGGCCGAGCAACAACTGATCGCCGCCAACGCCAACATCGGCGCGGCGCGGGCGGCGTTTTTTCCGCGCATTGCTTTGACAGCGACCGCTGGCAGCGCCAGTTCACGTTTGGGTGGGTTGTTCAGCGGCGGTACCTGGGGCTGGACGTTAGCGCCCCAGTTGCTGCTGCCGATTTTTGATGCGGGCCGCAACAAGGCCGCATTAGCGTCTAGCAAGGCTGCTGAGGGCATTGCGGTGGCCACCTACGAAAAAGCCATTCAAACCGCTTTTAAAGAGGTTTCAGACGCCTTGGCAGGCCGCGCAACCTACGCCGAGCAGCTGCGCGCTGCCCAAGCTCAAGCAGATGCCGAGGCTGTGCGTTACAAACTGGCCAACCTTCGTTACCAAAACGGCGTGGCCAGCCAGCTAGACCAGCTCGATGCACAGCGCTCGTTGTTTGCGGCACGGCAACTGGTTGTGCAAACGCGACTCGCGCAGCTGCAAAGCCAGGTAACGCTTTACAAAGTGTTGGGTGGTGGGTGGAAGGACGACGCGCTGAGCGGTGCACCTTAACACCCTGGGTACGCTACATATTCAGGAGCTGCTCGCGCCCGTATTTATTGGGTTATAGGTCGAACTTATGCTTGGAAACGGCTTAAAAAGCACATTTTTATTCCAATCCAACAACACTCTCAACCAGCCTCCAAACCTTTTGCAAGTCTGTGGCGTGCACGAATTCCCCGGTACAAGTCGTAGTGCGCGCTTGCCAATCGAGGTTCTTGAAGTGATCACTCAAAACCACCCCTGAAATTGATGCCGTTTTGACGGGCACTTCAAAAGGATAGCCTTTGACTTTGGAAGTGATGGGGCAAACAAAGGCGCGGCCAATGCGCTGGGTGTAGGTGGTTTGGGAAACCACAAGGGCAGGGCGGCGGCCAGCTTGCTCGTGGCCGCTTTGTGGGTCGAAATCAATCCAGATGATTTCACCTTGCTTGGGTGCCTGTGCTGGTGTGAGTTTTTGCGCCGGTTTGGCGCGGCTCACCATGCTTCACTGCCTTGCGGCTTGCCCCAGGACACATCAGCTTCATCGGGTAAGTTCTCGGGTGTGACCTGCGCCAGCAGGTCAGCCAGGTTGGGGCGCGCCAAGACGGGCCACAAGATGATGCTGCCGTCCGCGCCGTCTTCAAAACGTACCGTCTGGCCAATTTTGAGACCTGCTTTTTTGACTAGCGGCATGGGGATGCGCAAGGCAGTTGACTTGCCCCAACTGGACAGCGTTGCTTCTAAATTTTGCATATTAATTTATTTGGAATAATAAGATATCTCGGATATTAATCACGTTGACATCTCAAGTCAAATGGCTTGCCAATTTATCGGCCTCACCAGCGCGCAAGTCCGCACTCAATGGGTTCTCAACTCCCAGCCACCTTCATCCGGTTCACCAAAATCGACCCAACGGTTTTTGCACCGTAGTTGTAGGTGTCAGCCCCCACAGCGGTGATGCCCATCAGCATGTCTTTTAAATTCCCTGCGATGGTGATTTCTTCGACCGGGAAAGCGATTTGCCCTTTCTCTACCCAAAAGCCCGAAGCCCCGCGTGAATAGTCGCCTGTCACGTAGTTCACGCCTTGGCCCATCAGCTCGGTGACGAACAGGCCAGTGCCGAGTTTTTTCAGCATCGCATCCAGGCTGTCGCCGGGCTTGGTCTGGCGGCTGCTCATCACCAGATTGTGTGAGCCGCCAGCGTTGCCGGTGGTGCGCATGCCGAGTTTGCGAGCGGAGTAGGTGCTTAAAAAATAGCCTTGCACAATGCCTGCGTCTACCACCGTGCGGGCGTGGGTTTTGACGCCTTCTTCATCGAAAGGCGCGCTGCCTTTGCCCTTCTTTAAAAACGGGTCTTCAGTGATGTCGATGAATTTCGGAAAGGCGGCTTTGCCCAAGCTGTTGAGCAAAAACGTGCTTTTGCGGTACAGCGCGCCTCCGCTGATGGCTTGGGTAAAGCTTCCGAGCAAGCCAGCGGCCAGGGGCGATTCAAACAGCACCGGGCATTCGCAGGTTTTGACCTTGCGGCTTTTCAGGCGTGACAGCGCGCGTTCAGCGGCGTAGCGGCCCACTGCTTCGGGGCTGGCCAGCTCGCTGGCGTCGCGCATGGACGTATACCAAGCGTCGCGCTGCATGTCGCCGTTTTTGCCGGGCGATGATGCGATGGGTGAGGCCGACATGGAATGGCGTGAGCTGGCGTAGCCGCCCCTGAATCCTTTGGTGTGCGCGCTGAAAAAATGCGACTGCTGGGCCGACACGCCCGCGCCTTCGCTGTTGGTGATGCGCTTGCTAACGCCCAGGGCTGCGGCTTCGCATTGCAGCGCTAAAATGGCGGCGTCTTCACTGCTGATGTCCCACGGGTAAAACAGATCCAAATCAGGGTAAGTTTTCGAAATATCGCGGTCGGCCGGCAGGCCGCTTGATTTGTCTTCAGCGGTAAAGCGGGCAATGTCGAAAGCGGCTTTCACGGTTTGTTGAATCGCGGCTTTTGAAAAGTCGCTCGTCGCTGCGTTGCCGCGCTTTTGGCCGACGTACACGGTGATGCCGAGCGACTTGTCGCGGTTGCGCTCTACGTTTTCCAACTCGCCTTTGCGCACACTGACCGACAGGCCGCAGCCTTCAGATGCTTCGGCTGCAGCGTCTGTAGCGCCGAGTTTTTTGGCGTGGGCTAGCGCGGTGTCAACCAGGTCTTCGAAAAAATCTCGGCTATAGCTGAAGCCTTTTAGTGGTTGGTTTGAAGGAGCAGCGCGGGGTGTGGAAGCTTTTGAGGTCATATGGGTAGCTATGATACGGGTTGCTATGAACACAAAGAATATTAAGGGTACGCCAAAGGCCATCAAGGGCTATTGGTCGAATGGTCGTTTCGTTAAACCCGAAGAAATTGCGCTCGAAGAAGTAGGCCCGCCGAGCAAAACCATGCTCAAGGCCGAAGCCGATGAAAAGCAGGCTTTAGGCGAGGCGTTGTTGACCCTGCGCGCTGATTTGATGGCGCGGCTCGATTTGCCCACCAAATTACTCGATGCGATCAAAGACGCGAAGAAAATCACCAACTTCGAAGGCCGCCG
>JANOWB010000419.1:0-6004 GCA_031417695.1 Polaromonas sp. | reverse complement strand
AGCTGAAACGGCCGTGTGCTGATCTCAGCACCCGCCTCTGCCACGCCTATGATGATGCTACGGCCCCAGCCCTTGTGGGTGCATTCCAGCGCTTGGCGCATCACGGTAGTGTTGCCTATGCATTCAAAGCTGTAGTCCGCGCCGCCGTCGGTCAACTGCACGATGGCGTCAACGACGTTTTCGGTTTCTTTCGGATTGATGAAATGCGTCATGCCGAATTTGCGCGCCATTTCTTGGCGAGCTGGGTTGATGTCAACGCCAATGATTTTGTCTGCGCCGACCATCTTCGCGCCTTGAATCACATTCAGGCCAATGCCGCCCAGGCCAAACACCACCACATTGGCACCGGCTTCAACCTTGGCTGTAAACAGCACAGCGCCAATGCCAGTCGTTACGCCGCAGCCGATGTAGCACACCTTGTCAAACGGCGCGTCCTTGCGAATTTTGGCCAGCGAGATTTCAGGCGCCACCGTGTAGTTGCTGAAGGTTGACGTGCCCATGTAATGAAAAATCGGCTTGCCGTCGAGGCTGAATCGCGACGTAGCGTCGGGCATCAAACCCTTGCCCTGCGTGCCGCGAATGAGCTGGCACAAATTGGTTTTGCGAGACAAGCAAAACTTGCACTGGCGGCATTCGGGCGTGTACAGCGGAATAACGTGGTCGCCTTTTTTAAGCGACGTGACTCCGGGCCCCACTTCGACCACAATGCCCGCACCTTCGTGGCCCAAGATGGCCGGGAAGATGCCTTCCGGGTCAGCGCCAGACATGGTGTAGTAGTCGGTGTGGCAAATGCCGGTGGCTTTGATTTCAACCAATACCTCGCCGTAACGCGGGCCGTCCAGGTCAACGGTTTCAATGGTGAGGGGTTGGCCTGATTTCCAGGCGACGGCGGCTTTTGTTTTCATAAATGTCTTTTTGAGTGGTTGTGTGTCAGGTAACTTTAGCCGCAGCGGGGCTAACCCGTTCGGCGGGCGCCGCGCCATACAAGTGCAGCCGCTTGACCATCACTAAACTAAGCAAGGTGGCCACTGCGCCAATCAGCGCGTTTATCCAAAAGTTTTGCACCAGCCCCTGCGCATCACGGCTGATAACTAGGCCGCCCACAAAGGTTGCCGCGCCCATTGCAGCTGATTGCACCGATGAATTGAGCGCCATAAATGTACCGCGCAACTTCGGGTTAGCAGCACTCGTGGCCAGCGCCATGCCGGGCACCATGCGGCCGTTCATGCCGATAAACATGATGGTGGTCACGAGCAAAATGCCCCACAAGCCAAACGACGCACACACCGTGACCAGCAACACCGTCAGCATGGCAAATACTGCCATGATGCTGAACATTTTTGCCTTGCCCACCGAGTCGGTTAGCCGGCCTACCCAGCGCGTGGTGACCAACGTTGCCGCGCCACCCAACAGGTAAACGTAGGGCACTTGCTGCACCGTTAAGCCGCCATTGGTAGTCGTGTAAATGGTGATGTACGGAATAACGGTAAAGCCCGCCACCATCATCAAAGCGGTAAATAAAAATGCCTTTTGGTGGTTGCTGTCTTTAAGCACTTGCATGATGCTCGACAGCGGCGAGCTGCGCTGGTGTTGCAAGTGGCCAGCCAGTGGCGGCAACGTAACCCAGGCACCTACTGCCAGCACACCGCACACCGCCGCAATCACAAAAAACGGCGTGTGCCAATTGAAGTGCGCCGCTAAAAACAAACCAATCGGCACGCCGGCCGCAGACGCCAGCGCAAACGACGACATCACAATGCCCATCGCCCGGCCACGCCGCTCGAACGGAATCACATCCGCAACAATCGTTTGCGCCAGTGCTGCCAACACGCCGCCAAAAGCGCCTGCCGCGATCCGCGCCAGCATTAGCGTGTCGTAGCTTTGCGCCAATCCGCAGGCTAGCGTAGCCAGGCCGAACAACACATACAGCGTGAGCAGCAATTTTTTACGGCCAAAGCGGTCAACGTAAAACGACGCCAGCAAGCCAGATGCGCCCGCTGAAAACGTGTATGCCGAGACCAGCAAGCCAAATTTCGCATCACTGATGTTGAACAGCTGCGTGAATTGCGGCCCCAACGGCATCATGACCATGAAGTCAACGATGTGCGTGAACTGGATGCCTGCCAGAGTAAGCAGCAGCCAGAGTTCGCGTTTTGGCGACAGGGAAGTGGTCATTGAATTAGTCGCAAAGCCGTAACTGTATCGGAGCGGGGGTGCTTCATGCGGCCTTTACATGGGAAAAGCCTTGGGTGATAGCTAAAAAACCTGCCGAATTCGTCTAAATTTACTATGAAATTTAACTGCAGCCCAATAAATATGGGTGTAAGCTGCTCCTGATTTAAGAGCAATAGAAACGCCAAAACTTCAAACGCCCAAAATTTATTGCTTATCCGTCCATCCCTCTTCAACTGGCAATGTGTTGCGCCGCCTTTTTTAAGCGACTCGTCAAACTTTTAAGCACCGCGCGCTGGTGTTCCGTAAGCTCCACGGGTGTTTCAACCGTCGTGTGGCAATACACGTCGTCGGGGTAGCTGCTGCATACGCGCTCAACACTTTGGCACCGCAACTTAACCCGATGCGCTAAATAAATACAATGTACACACGATTAGTTTCGAATGGCATGAAGCTAAGGCCGCTGCAAATCTCAATAAGCATCAAGTGTCTTTTGACGAAGCCAAATCGATTTTTTATGATGAATTTGGTGTTAATTTTTCGACGAGCAACACTCATCAGACGAAGAGCGTTTTCTGTTGCTTGGCATGAGTTCAGGTGCAAAGCTTCTCATCGTTTGTCATTGCGAACGTGAGCATGGCTCGACCATTCGCATCATCTCGGCACGCAAGGCAACCAAGCGCGAAAGCGCTTTTTACAAAGGTGGTCACGCATGAAAGCAGAATACGATCTTTCCAAATTGAAATCCCGCAAGAATCCTTACGCTTCCAAGCTGAAGAAGCCCGTCACGATGCGACTTTCGGAAGACGTTGTGCAGTATTTCAAAGGAATGGCTGAGGAGGCAGGCGTGCCTTATCAGAGCCTGATTAACTTGTACCTGCGTGACTGCCTCGCGAACAGCAGAAAAGTGCAGATCAATTGGCCCCAGGCCGCCTGACTGTGTGACCAACGCTCTACTGATGAAACCCTTGTTTTCGTTTTAGTCGTCAGCAATGCACATTCGCCAAGTTCGCCCTGAAGAACTCAGTCTTGCAGTTGACCTACTCAGCGCTGCCGCAGCCAGCCTGGTGGAGAAAGGCAACGCCTTATGGAGTACAGCGGACATTAGTGAAGCTGCCGTAAAAGAGCACGTTCAAGCTGGCATGTACTACGCAGCCTTCGACGATGATGGCCTGGTCGGCGTTTTTCGATTTCAGTTAGAAGATCGCGTGTTCTGGCCGGAAGTAGTCGACGGTTCGTCTGCGTTCATTCACAAGATCGCCGTCTATCCGCACAAGCAAGGCAAAGACGCTTCGCATGTGCTTTTGCGCTACGCGTGCCAACTTGCGCAGCAGCACGACCGCCAATTTCTTCGATTGGATTGCGTTGGAGGCAGGCCAAAGCTCCGGGCTGTGTATGAGCGGTTTGGCTTCAGGCACCACAGTGTGAAAAAGCTTGGCGACCAAGAGTTTGATCGATTTGAACTAAAAGTCGAATCTGCTGGCGGTAAAAGTGTTCGCTAGCGCACTCGAGAACGAAGCACCAAGCTGCACTCAGACCGGATTCAAAACCGATTTAGACTTGTAAGCCTTTAAAAACGGGCGGAAGCAGCTCCTGATTAAGGAGCACTTACAGCTTGCAGTCCTCAAGCGCTGAAGAAATTCTTCAGCTTGTCGGTCCAGCTGTCTTCACTTGGCGAATGCTTGGCACCGCCTTTTTTAAGCGACTCGTCAAACTCTTTGAGCAGCTTACGCTGGTGTTCCGTCAGCTTCACGGGTGTTTCCACCGTGATGTGGCAGTACAAGTCGCCCGGGTAGCTGCTGCGCACGCCCTTGATGCCCTTGCCGCGCAACCTGAACTGCTTTGACGCTTGCGTGCCTTCGGGGATGTCGATGGCGGCTTTGCCTGCTAGCGTGGGTACTTCAATCTCGCCGCCCAGCGCTGCAGTAGTAAAGCTGATGGGCACCGCGCAGTGCAGGTCGTCACCGTCACGCTCGAAGATGTCGTGCTTTTTAACCCGGATTTCAATGTACAAGTCGCCGGGTGGCCCGCCGTTGGTGCCCGGTTCGCCGTTGCCGGTTGAGCGAATGCGCATGCCGTCGTCAATGCCGGCTGGGATTTTGACTTCGAGGGTTTTGTTGTTTTTGGTTTTGCCTACGCCGTGGCAAGACGAGCAAGGCTCGGGGATCAGCTTGCCTGTGCCTTTGCATTGCGGGCAGGTTTGTTGTACTGAAAAAAAGCCTTGGCGCATTTGCACTTGGCCGTGGCCGTGGCAAGTAGTGCAGGTGGCGACTTTGGTGCCGGGCTTGGCACCGCTGCCTTTGCACACGCCGCAGTCGTCCCAGCTGGGCACGCGAATTTGCGCTTCTTTGCCGTTAGCGGCTTCTTCTAGTGACACTTCCATCGCGTAACTTAAATCGCCACCCCTGAATACTTGTCTGCCGCCTTGGCCACGCCTTTGCTGCTCGCCAAACACGCCGCCAAAAATATCGCCAAATGCCTCAGCAAAACCGCCAAAGCCTTCACCGCCCGCGCCGCCGCGCATGTTGGGGTCTACGCCCGCATGGCCGTACTGGTCGTAGGCTGCGCGCTTTTGGTCGTCAGACAGCATCTCGTAGGCCTCTTTGGCCTCTTTGAATTTTTCTTCAGCGGCTTTGGCACTGTCGCCCTGATTGCGGTCAGGGTGGTGCTTCATCGCCAGCTTGCGATAGGCTTTTTTGATGTCTTCGTCGCTGGCGTTTTTGGCAACGCCCAAGGTGTCGTAATAGTCTTTTTTGGCCATGTTAAAAAATCAGGAAGTCGTTGTCGGTCAATTCAAATCGAAGCCTTGCAGCCTTCGGGGTTGTGAGTTCTTTTTATTGTCGGCGGGTTATTGACAAGTTTGTTGGCCGGTCGACGCGGTCGTTGCAAAAGTTCACCGCCGCAATTCGGACATACATTGTTCAGCTTTGTGCTTGCGCAAGTTTCACAAAAAGTGCATTCAAAAGTGCAGATGCGTGCCTCTAGGGATTCAGGTGGCAAATTCTTGTCACAGCACTCGCATCCGGGGCGCAATTCAAGCACAGGTCGTTCCTTCAAATAACAAATCGCCTCAGATTGAAAACAGGAAAGCGGAAAGCCGAGATTGCTCTCGGTTCCCGCTTCAATTTGCCGGCAATTATCAGGCCTTGTCAGTCTTCTTGACTTCCTTGACCTCAGCATCAACAACGTTGTCATCTGCTGGCTTGGCCTGCGCTTGTTCTGCACCTGGCGCGCCGCCTGCGGCTGCAGCTGCCGCTTTTGACGCTTCCATATCCGCGTACATTTTCTCTCCCAGCTTTTGACTGGCTTCCATCAGCGCGGTGTTTTTCGCGTCGATGGCGGATTTGTCTTCGCCCTTCAATGCTTCTTCCATGTCTTTGATGGCGGTTTCGATCTTTTCTTTTTCGCCTGCGTCCAGCTTGTCGCCGTATTCAGTCAGTGATTTTTTCACGCTGTGCACCATGGCTTCGGCGTTGTTCTTGGCGGTGACGAACTCGACTTTTTTCTTGTCGTCTTCGGCGTTCAGCTCGGCGTCTTTCACCATCTGCTGAATCTCGGCTTCGCTCAAACCCGAGTTGGCCTTGATGGTGATTTTGTTTTCCTTGCCGGTGCCTTTGTCTTTGGCGCCGACGTGCAAAATGCCGTTGGCGTCGATGTCAAACGACACTTCAATTTGCGGCGTGCCGCGTGCTGATGGCGGGATGCCTTCGAGGTTGAATTCACCCAGGCTCTTGTTGCCCACGGCCAGCTCGCGCTCACCCTGAAAAACCTTGATCGTCACCGCCGGCTGGTTGTCATCGGCAGTCGAAAAACTCTGCGCAAACTTGGTCGG
>JANOWB010000418.1:0-4707 GCA_031417695.1 Polaromonas sp. | reverse complement strand
GGCGGGCTCGTCACGCCCATTGGCAGCTTCTCGGGTAAGCAACTGCTGGCGCACAGCTCGGTCAATGCAGAGACTAAAGCCAAGCTTAAAAAATTGTTCGCTGCCGACAACTTGAGCCCAGTCACCAAATCGGCATTGACCACTGCTGGGCTGCGTCTGGCAGCGCAGGGAAATTAACGCGGTAGCAGCTCGAGGAAACGCCCTTTACCGAATCGCAGGCATCGCCCTGACCGCCTTCAACGCGCCCTCGCCCATCGCTGCGCCAAATCGTTTGGCCAAGCGCTCGGCCACATTGTCGCGGCGAGTGTAGTCAACGATGTCGTCTTGTTTAACGACTTCGCGGGCAACGTATTCCAGCGTGCCCAGCTTGTCGGCTAAACCAAGTTCGATCGCTTGCTGACCTGTCCAGAAAAGGCCGCTGAACATTTCAGGCGTTTCTTTCAGGCGCTCGCCACGGCCTGCTTTGACCACGCTGATGAACTGCTGATGAATCTGGTTAAGCATGGCTTGTGCAAAGGCGCGCTGCTTGTCAGTTTGCTGGCTGAACGGGTCTAAAAAGCCTTTGTTTTCACCGGCAGTTAACAAGCGGCGCTCAACGCCGAGCTTGTCCATCAGCCCGGTAAAGCCAAAGCCGTCCATCAGCACGCCAATGCTGCCAACGATGCTGGCTTTGTCGACAAAAATCTGGTCCGCCGACACCGCAATGTAGTAGGCAGCCGACGCGCAGGTTTCGCCCACCACCGCGTAGACGGGTTTTTTGTGCAGAACCTTCAGGCGGCGGATTTCGTCGTTCATCATGCCGGCCTGCACCGGGCTGCCGCCGGGCGAATTGATCAGTAACACCACGGCTTTGGCGCCCTCGTCTTCAAAAGCAGCTTTCAGCGCGGCGTTGATAAATTCAGCGCTGGCGTCTGCACCGTCGGCTATTTCGCCCTTGATTTCGATCACCGCTGTATGCGGCGAACTGACGCTGGCGGCGCCAGTGCCGCCGCGGTGCAACGCCAACCAGATCACCGCGACAAAAAACACCAGCCAGGCCAGGCGCACAAAGGTTCTCCATCGGCGGGCGGATTTTTGTTCGTTCAAGGAAGCGAAAGCGAGCTTTTCAAGCGTGGCGCGCTCCCAACCGGGTTGGCTGGTAGGGTCGTTTTTGTTCATGTTTTTTGCTATGTTTTCAGGAGCTGCTTGCGCCCGTATTGTTTGGTCTACAGGGTCATTGGTTATAGATTCAGACAACCCTGCCGGGTCGTCGTACGGGTCATGAGATGGCTCAATCGGGTCGGGGCGTTTGGGGTCAGTCATGCGCACTAGTTTAAAGAGAAGGAAAGCCAACAGTGCTGATTGTTAAAAGACCTGGGGTTTTAAGTTGTAAGCGGTTTGCCATAAAACGATTCCGTCTTCTTCTACAAGCGCAATTTTGACCAGCCCGCCCCGGCACGGCCCGCCAGCGCATTCGCCCGTAGCGGGGGCGTAAGCCGCGCCATGCGTGGCGCAAAGCAGCCATTGGCCGCTGGCATCAAACACCTGGTTGGGCTGCCAGTCGAGTTCCATCGCCACGTGGGTACAGCGATTCAAGTAGGCGTGCGGCTTACCTTCAAACCGCACCGCAAAGGCTCGGGTGCTTTGCCCGGCGTATTGCACATCAAACGGCACCGCGCGCGCGCCACTGACCAGCTCGGCGCTGCTGCACAGGGTTTGCCATTCGTGGGTAGATGCCACGCTACATCAACCGTTGCCAAGCAGCCAGTCGTGCAAGTCGCGCACTGAATGGGCGATGTGGCGCGGCCCCAAGGCGGCAAAACTGGCATCGTCATGTGCGCCGTAGCTCACGCCCACACTCGGGCAGTTAGCATTAACGGCCATTTGCAAGTCGTGGGTGGTGTCGCCAATCATCAGTACCCGGCTGGCGGGCAAAGCAAACTGGTCCATCAACTCATTGAGCATTCGAGGGTGCGGCTTGCCGGCGGTCTCATCTGCCGTGCGTGACGCATCAAATAAGCCTTTTAGTGCCACGCTTTTAAGTGACTCGTCCAGCCCCCGCCGAGATTTGCCCGTGGCCACTGCCAACTGATGACCACGGCTTTTTAGCTCGCGCAGCATGTCAAGCGCGCCGTCAAAAAAACTCAAATCGCTGGCGTGCAGCGCGTAGTGGTGCTGGTAACGCTCGCCCAGCAAGGGGTATTTTTCAAGCGGCACATCTGGCGCGGCGTGCGCCAGTGCCTGCTTGAGCCCGAGGCCAATCACATACGAAGCCGCTTCTTGTGTCGGCACCGTGCCGCCCACATCGCGCACCGCCTCTTGAATACAGCGCGCAATGATGGCGGTTGAATCGAACAGCGTGCCGTCCCAGTCGAAGGCGATCAGGTCAAAGTTGCGAGTGGTCATGTTGAAGTTGTGGAAGTAGCAGGCAAAAACTGCTGCAATTCAGGCGGCAGCTCGGCCTGCAAATGAACCACCTTGCGTAATTTGGGGTGGTTAAATTTCAAGCTCCAGGCGTGCAAAAACATACGTTTTAAGCTCGGTGTGGGCCCGGTTGATTTTTGCAGCGCCTTGTTCAGCTCAAAGTCGCCGTATTTGTCGTCACCAGCGATCGGGTGGCCTGCGTCGGCCAGGTGCACCCTTATTTGGTGGGTACGGCCGGTTTTGATGGTGACTTCAAGCATCGTAAACCGCCCATCGGCTAGCGTACTTTTAACCTTCACCAGCGTGACGGAACGCATGCCGTCTGGGTGGTCGTTAGCCACCACTTTGACGCGCCTTTCGCCATTGGGCGAATCATACTTATGCAGCGCTTTGTCTATAACCCGCAGATTGGCGGGCCATGCCCCCTTGACAAGTGCGAGGTACACCTTGTCGGTTTAGCGCTCGCGAAATTGCTCTTGCAACAATTTCAGAGCCATTCGCCGCTTGGCAATTAGCAGCACGCCGCTGGTTTCTCGATCAAGCCGGTGAATCAGCTCTAAAAAGTCTGCCTCTGGCCGGGCCATGCGAAGTTGCTCAATCACGCCAAAGCTTACGCCACTGCCGCCGTGCACCGCCACACCAGCGGGCTTGTCAATGGCCAGCAAAAAGTCGTCTTCGAACAAAACCGGGAATTCAGCGGCAGGGGCAAACCCGCCAACAGTTGAGCTGGCGCCGTGGCGAACCACTTCTTGCGCGGCGGCAATCGCCACCGCTTTTTGGTCGGCGCGTTCAGACGTGCGCACGGGCGGAAGGCGCACCACATCACCTGTTTCGACCCGCGAATCAGCTTGCGCCCTGCCCTTGTTTACGCGTACTTCACCACTGCGAATGATGCGGTAAACGTGGGTTTTCGGCACGCCTTTAAGCTGGCGGATCAAAAAATTGTCCAGCCGCTGGCCAGCGTAGTCTTCGCTGACTGTTACAAATGTCGCCGCTGCGGCTACCGGCGCACTGTCTGCCAAAGCTGCCCCTATAATAGATTTCACTGGCGTAATGTTTGTTAAGTTGTTGATTTGCATGGAGTTTAGTCCACGCGACTCAAAAGCCCTTTAGAAAGGCCAACCCAAACTGCGCTGGAAGGTCGATGCCTATTTCGGTCATACCCCAAGCCCAGCGTGCCAGGCACCCGGCGGGTTTGATTCGACATAAAAATCGGCGTTTTGCGAATACAACTACGGAATACCCAAACCGGTAGCTTGGCTGGAACTTAGGCTGAGCTCCCGGCGGATCTGGTTTGAGAAAAAGTCTTTGAACGATAGCCTTTTGATGACAACGCTGCACAACCTGATTGCTTTTTGCCTACAGCGCTTTTTAGCGCTGGTTTCGGGCTTTTACGAAGCTTTTCAGCCTGTAGCCCTTGTTTTATGGGCGCGAGCAGCTACTAAAACAGTAGCAAATATTGTCAAGACTCTACCTCACCCTATCCACGCGCCTACGCCCAGACCACTGTCCTGACTGATTGATTCAGTCGGCTCAGCCGCGTCGAAAGCTCTCCGGCAATTCCTCCGTTCGCACGGCGTCTTTTTAGGCATCGTTGGCCCGTTTTGGGCTGTAGAAGTTCATTTATTTGAACGAACGACAGGAAGAAATCATCATGAAACGCATGTTGGTCAATGCAACGCAATCTGAAGAGCGCCGTTTGGCGATTGTTGACGGGCAAAAACTGCTCGACTATGAAATTGAAATTGAAGGGCGCGAGCAGCGCAAGGGCAACATTTACAAGGCCGTCGTCACCCGTGTTGAGCCGTCGCTGGAAGCCTGCTTTGTTGACTACGGTGAAGACCGCCACGGCTTTTTGCCGTTTAAAGAAATATCACGCAACTACTTTGCCAGCGGCGTGTCGGTCAGCCAGGCACGCATACAAGATGTGATTCGCGAGGGCCAAGAGCTGATGGTTCAGGTCGAAAAAGAAGAGCGCGGCAACAAGGGCGCGGCTTTAACGACATTCGTGTCTCTGGCAGGCCGCTATGTGGTGCTGATGCCCAACAACCCACGTGGTGGCGGTGTGAGCCGCCGTATTGAAGGCGAAGACCGGGCCGAGCTGAAAGAAAACATGGATCAGCTGGAATACCCAGCGGGCTCCAGCATCATTGCCCGCACCGCTGGCATTGGCCGCAGCGCGCCAGAGCTGCAGTGGGACCTGAACTACCTGATCAAGCTCTGGACCGCGATTGAAGGCGCTGGCAAGGGCGGCAAAGGCGCTTTCCTGATTTATCAGGAATCCAGCCTCGTGATTCGCGCGAT
>JANOWB010000417.1:0-5987 GCA_031417695.1 Polaromonas sp. | reverse complement strand
CTACACACTCAGTGGTGCCGACCCCGAAGGCATCTTTCCCGCCATCCTGGGCCATGAAGGTGCGGGCATTGTGGTGGACGTGGGGCCGGGCGTGACCACGCTGCAAAAGGGCGACCACGTGATTCCGCTGTACACGCCCGAGTGCCGCACCTGCAAGTTCTGCCTATCGCGTAAAACCAATTTATGCCAGTTGATTCGCGGCACCCAGGGCAAGGGGCTGATGCCCGATGCCACCAGCCGTTTCAGTCTGAACGGCAAGCCGATTTTTCATTACATGGGTACGTCCACCTTCAGCAACTACACGGTCGCACCCGAGATCTCACTGGCCAAGATCCGCAAGGACGCACCGTTTGACAAGGTCTGCTACATCGGCTGCGGCGTGACCACCGGCATTGGTGCGGTACTGTTCACCGCCAAGGTAGAGGCCGGGGCCAACGTGGTGGTGTTTGGCTTGGGCGGCATTGGCCTGAATGTGATTCAAGGCGCCAAGATGGTGGGCGCTGACAAGATCATTGGCGTTGACATCAACCCAGCTCGCCAGGAGATGGCGCGCAAGTTCGGCATGACGCATTTCATCAACCCGAAAGAAACCGAGAACGTTGTCGATGCCATCGTGCAATTGACCGATGGCGGCGCGGACTACAGCTTTGAGTGCATTGGCAACACGAAAGTCATGCGCCAGGCGCTTGAATGCACGCACAAGGGCTGGGGCCGCAGCATCATCATTGGCGTGGCTGAAGCGGGTGCTGAAATATCCACCCGGCCCTTCCAGTTGGTGACTGGCCGCAAATGGGAAGGCTCAGCCTTCGGCGGCGCGCGTGGCCGCACCGATGTGCCAAAAATTGTCGATTGGTACATGGAGGGCAAGATCAACATTGATGATTTGATCACCCACACCATGCCGCTTGAAGACATTAACAAGGGTTTTGATTTGATGAAGAGTGGTGAGTCGATTCGTGGTGTTGTTCTCTTCTGATGATCATGGAATTGCTCAGTGAACACGCCTGCTTTGGCGGGCAGCAACGCTTTTACACGCACGAGTCACCAACCATCGGCTTGCCGATGAAGTTCTCGGTGTTCATGCCGCCGCAAGCTGGCGATGGCCCTGTACCGGCTTTGATTTACCTCGCAGGCCTGACCTGCAATGAAGAAACGTTTATGACCAAAGCCGGCGCGCAGCGTGTTGCAGCCGAGCTTGGCCTGGCGCTGATTGCGCCCGATACCAGCCCGCGCGGTGCGAATGTGCCGGGCGAGTCTGACAGCTGGGACTTCGGCGTAGGCGCCGGGTTTTACCTGGACGCCACGCAAGTACCGTGGGCTAAAAACTGGCAAATGGAAAGCTACATCACCCAAGAGCTTTTGCCGCTGGTCACGCAACACTTAGGCGTTGATGCGCAGCGCGTAGGCATATTCGGCCACTCAATGGGCGGGCACGGCGCGTTGACATTGGCACTGCGACATCCGCAACTTTTCAAATCGGTATCAGCTTTTGCGCCGATTTGTGCGCCCACTCAATGCCCGTGGGGCCGCAAAGCATTTGCCGGTTATTTGGGGTCTGACGAATCAAGCTGGGCCGCGCACGATGCGGCCGTGTTGATGGGCCAATTAAAAGCAGCGCCCTACCCCGGCGGCATATTAATTGACCAAGGCCTGGCCGATAAATTTTTAGCCGAGCAGCTGCACCCGCATTTGTTGGTTGCTGCCTGCGCATCGATTAGCCAACCGTTAACCCTTCGCCAACATGCAGGCTATGACCATGGGTACTATTTTGTGCAGAGTTTTATGGAAGACCATCTGTGCCATCACGCAAGGGCGCTGGTCTAACGATACTGTTGCACGGGCCTAAAGACGCTATTTATTCAATAGCTGCTCGCGCCCGTATTTATTGGGCTACAGCCCTAAAATACTTTTCAAACAGCCTAAAAACTAGCACAAACGTGCTTTGGCCTCGGCGTACTCACCACGCAATTGCGCCACGTAATCTGCCGTGCTTTGAATTTTGCTGACTGAGCCAATGCCCTGACCGCAACCCCAAATGTCTTTCCATGCCTTGGCTGATGCGCCAGCGTCTGCGCCGCCGAAGTTCATTTTGCTAGGGTCGCTTTCAGGCAGAGCGTCAGGGTCCATACCCGCGTTGCGGATGCTGCCCTTCAAATAATTTCCGTGTATGCCAGTGTAAAAATTTGAATACACGATGTCGTCTGAATTGCTGGCAACAATCATTTCTTTGTAGCCATCCACCGCACGCGCTTCATGCGTGGCAATAAAAGCCGAGCCGATGTAGGCCAGGTCTGCACCCATAGCTTGGGCGGCCAGCACCGCACCGCCGGTTGAAATAGAGCCGCTCAGCACCAGTGGGCCGTCGAACCACTGGCGAATTTCCTGCACCATTGCAAACGGGCTTTTCACGCTGGCGTGACCGCCTGCGCCGGCTGCTACGGGAATCAAACCGGTTGCGCCTTTTTCAATGGCCTTGCGGGCAAACACGTTGCTGATCACGTCGTGCAGCGTGATGCCGCCCCACGCTTTGACGGCCACGTTGACGTCTTCACGCGCGCCCAGGCTGGTGATGATGATGGGCACTTTGTACTTCTCGCACACGGCCATGTCGTGGTCGAGGCGGTCATTGCTTTTGTGCACGATCTGGTTGATGGCGTACGGCGCGGCGGGGCGGTCTGGGTGCGCGGCGTTGTGCGCGGCCAATGCTTCAGTGATTTCAGCCAGCCAGTCTTCCAGCTGCTCGGCTGGGCGCGCATTCAGTGCAGGCATGGAGCCAACTACGCCGGCAATGCACTGCGCAATGACGAGCTTGGGGTTGCTGATGATGAAAAGCGGCGAGCCAATAACGGGGAAAGGCAGGTTTTGCAGAATCGGTGGGAGTTTTGACATAAATTTAGCTTGAAAGGCGCCTTTTTAAGGCATAAATTTGGCCCTAGCCCAATAAATACGGGCGCGAGCAGCTATTGAAATAATAGTGAATTAAAACGAGAAGTTAAAACGCTTCGACCGCTAACTCAGTCACGCAATCAGCGCCTTCAACAATCGCGTCGCGCATGCCAGGTGCTTTGGTCAGCAAATGGTCGGCGTAAAAGCGGGCGGTGGTGATTTTGGCTTTCATGAAGTCAACCTCAACGCCCTTGACGAGCTCGTCTTGTGCGGCCAGCAGCGAGCGCGCCATTTGCCAGCCTGCCACCACATTGCCCGCCAGCATCAAATACGGAACGCTCCCTGAAAACACAGCGTTTGGATTCGACTTGGTTTGCTGCACCACAAACTCGACCACATCGAGCAAGGCAACCCGGGCCGCTTTCAAGCGCTTGGCAACCGCGACTGCATCAGCGCTGCCTTGGCTTGCCAGCGCGCCCTCCGTCGCCTCCATGTGCGAGCAAATCGACCGGGCTGTTTGACCCGCATCGCGCATGGTTTTCCGGCCCACCAGGTCGTTGGCCTGAATGGCTGTGGTGCCTTCGTAAATCGTCAAAATTTTCGCGTCGCGGTAGTACTGCGCTGCGCCGGTTTCTTCAATAAAACCCATGCCGCCGTGCACCTGCACGCCGAGTGACGTGACCTCTAAACTCATCTCGGTGCTGTAGCCTTTGACCAGCGGCACCATAAATTCGTAGAACGCCAAATTCTGTTTGCGCACTTCTGCATCAAGGTGGTGGTGGCTGGCGTCATACGCCGCAGCGGCGCCGCTGGCCATCGCGCGGCAACCTTCTGTGTAGGCGCGCATGGTCATCAACATGCGCTTGACGTCCGGGTGGTGAATGATGATGACTGGGGCTTTGACCGAGCCATCAACCGGGCGGCTTTGCACGCGGTCTTTGGCAAAACTCACGGCTTTTTGGTAAGCCATTTCAGCCACTGCAATGCCTTGCATCCCCACAGCGTAACGGGCCGAGTTCATCATGATGAACATGTACTCCAGGCCGCGGTTCTCTTCACCGACCAGATAGCCCACCGCGCCGCCGTTATCGCCATATTGCAGAACTGCAGTAGGTGAAGCTTTGATGCCCAGCTTGTGCTCGATGCTGACGCAATGCACGTCGTTGCGTGCACCCAGCTTGCCGCCCTCGCCGACCATGAATTTAGGCACCACAAACAGGCTGATGCCCTTGACGCCTTCAGGCGCGCCGGATGCACGCGCCAACACAAGGTGCACGATGTTCTCGGCCATGTCGTGCTCGCCGTAGGTGATGTAAATTTTGGTGCCAAACACCTTGTACGTACCGTCGCCCTGCGGCTCGGCCCGCGAACGCACTGCGGCCAGGTCTGAGCCTGCTTGCGGCTCAGTCAGGTTCATGGTGCCAGTCCACTGGCCGCTGACCAACTTTTCAAGGTACGTGGCTTTAAGTTCATCGCTACCGGCCGTCAGCAGCGCTTCAATGGCGCCATCGCTTAACAACGGGCACAGCGCGAAGCTCATGTTGGCCGAGTTCAACATTTCGCCGCAGGCCGCGCCGATGGTTTTTGGCAAGCCTTGCCCACCATACTCGGCCGGGTGCTGCAACGCCTGCCAGCCACCGTCTGCGTATTGTTTAAACGCTTCTTTAAAACCCGGTGTGGTCGTGACCACGCCTGCTTTGAAGCTCGACGGGTTGATGTCTCCTGCCCAGTTCAGCGGCGCCAGCACGCCTTCATTGAACTTGGCGCATTCTTCCAGCACAGCTTGTGCGGTGTCAAAACCCGCATCAGCAAAGGCGGGAATTTTGGCGACTTGTTCAATATCAGCAATGTGCTGAATGTTAAACAGCATGTCTTTTAACGGAGCTTTGTAGGTCATGAGTTGTCTCGGGTAATCTCGGAAATTTCAACACGCGTTTTCAATCCGCAGCGATGTGCTGCGGTCAAAGTGAAAGGCGTTTAAAGCGCAGCAGTCAGCTCAGGCACAGCCACAAATAAATCGGCTTCCAGGCCGTAGTCAGCCACGCTGAAAATAGGTGCTTCTGCGTCTTTGTTGATGGCAACAATAACCTTGCTGTCTTTCATGCCGGCCAGGTGCTGAATAGCACCTGAAATGCCTGCGGCAATGTACAACTGCGGCGCCACGATTTTGCCGGTCTGGCCCACTTGCCAATCATTCGGTGCGTAGCCTGCATCCACAGCAGCGCGTGATGCGCCTAGCGCTGCGCCAAGTTTGTCAGCCAGCGGCGTCATGATTTCGGTGAACTTTTCACCCGAGCCCAGCGCCCGGCCGCCCGACACAATAATTTTTGCAGCAGCCAATTCAGGCCGGTCGCTGTTGGCGATTTCAGAGCTGACGAAATATGACTTGCCGCTGTCAGCTTGGCCGGTAACAACTTCAATCGGTGCTGAGCCGGTGGTGGCTGCTGCATCGAAACCGGTGGTGCGCACGGTGATGACTTTGGTCGCGTCCATGCTTTGCACAATTGCCATCGCGTTGCCCGCGTAAATGGGGCGCTCAAACGTGTCAGGCGACTGCACTTTAGTGATGTCTGAAATTTGGCCAACGTCCAATGTTGCCGCTACGCGCGGCGCAATGTTTTTGCCTGATGCAGTTGCCGGGAAAAGAATGTGCGAGTAGTTTGCCGCCATGGCCAATACTTGCGCCGCCATGTTTTCAGCCAAGCCGTGAGCGAAGTGCTCGCCTTCCACATGAATAACTTTGGCAACGCCAGCGATTTTTGCAGCAGCAGCAGCCGCGCCACCCGCGTTAAAGCCAGCTACCAGCACATGCACATCCCCACCGCAGAGCGCAGCGGCAGTCACAGTGTTGAGTGTGGCGGGTTTGATGTCTGTGTTAATGTGTTCAGCGATTACTAAAGAAGTCATGGGGAGCTCCGTTCAAATGCAGCCCGGCAAGATAGCCTGACCGCTCAGATAAATTTAATGCGTGTTGAAGGCGTCGGTTAAATAACTTTGGCTTCGTTTTTAAGCTTGTCGACCAGCGCGGCAACATCGGCTACTTTGATGCCCGCGCTGCGCTTGGGCGGCTCGTTCACGCTCAGGGTTTTGATGCGCGGCTT
>JANOWB010000416.1:0-4522 GCA_031417695.1 Polaromonas sp. | reverse complement strand
CTGCTGAGCCACCTTTTGGCGGCATCGCGCCCTTGCCTTTGATCACGCTGGCCGTCAGCGCGTCTACGCCGGTTTTAATGCGGGGCGCCCAAGCGGCCTTGTCACCAAACTTGGGCGAACCGGCCACTGCCTGAGCGTGGCAGGCGGTGCACACCTGGTTGTACAGCGCTTCGCCATTGCCTTTGCCAGCGGCAGCCACTTTCACGGCTGCAGCGGGCGCGGCTGGCGCAGTTGCAGCAGCGGTTGCAGCAGCCAGCACCGCAGGCGCAGCGGCAGCAACCGGGGCTGCAGTTGCTGGACCAGCGGCAGCTGGCGCAGCTGCTGCAGGAGCAGGTGCAGCATCAGCCGCTGCCGGCGCAGCCCCAGCAGGTGGGCCCGGAATGGCAAATTTACCGCCAGCCGCTGCGGTCAGGTACACCACGGCGCGGCCAATTTCTGTGTCGTTGTATTCGCCGCCGCCTTGTGCGCCCATGGCGCCTTTGCCTTTGAGGGCAGACGCCCACAGCGCGTCGTAACCGGTTTTAATGCGCGGTGCCCAGGCAGCGGCGTCGCCTGTTTTGGGCGAGCCCGCCAAGCCAGCCGCGTGGCAAGCCGTGCACTGCGCTTTATAAACTTCTTCGCCGGAGCGCAGCGGCCGATTCGCGTCGCGGATTTCAACAGACCCCACTCGCTTGATGCGCGCGCTCAAGGCCATTTCAGAGTCGCCCGCACCGGCTGCTGGTTTGTTGCCTTTGGTCACGGTGAACACCAAGCCAATGATGATGAAAATCGGCAGAATAAAAAACAGAGCTGACGCCTGCAGCAATTGCTTGGGCGTTTTGATCGGGCCGGTGTGAGCCTCTTCGTATTCGGGGGCGGTGGTGTGGTCGTTAGCGCTCATGGCGTCCTCAAAAAATCTGGGAATCGGTGTAAATGGCCGCTTTTGGCGTGTGCTTGCGCCTTGCGGACAACCTTGGATTATAACTGTGCCCCTACAAATCAACGCTGCCCGGGGCCGTTTAAAAAGCACCGACTGGTAGAATCAAACCTACGGGTAGACCACCCGCATCACAGCATTTGCGGCTGTAGCTCAGTGGATAGAGTATTGGCCTCCGAAGCCAAGGGTCGTGGGTTCGATCCCCGCCAGCCGCACCATCGCCTTTTCGTCGCTTTTCGTTGCGATTGTTCTGCCCCCTATTCTGCTCAACGCCAGATCCCCGCGGTTTCTTACCGCCAGAGCTCAACCTTTGGCACAATTTGGCTATGACGACTTCTTACTACGCCCCTTTTCCCGCCGGTCGGCCGCGCCGCTTGCGCCGTGATACGTTCACGCGCAACCTGGTGCGTGAAAACTCGCTGACGCCGCACGACTTGATTTACCCGGTTTTTGTGCTTGACGGTGCAGGCCGCCGCGAGGCTGTGGCATCCATGCCGGGTGTTGAACGCTTGAGCCTGGACTTGCTGCTGCCGGTGGCTGAAGAATGCGTCAAGCTGGGCATTCCGGTGATGGCGCTGTTCCCGGTGATTGATGGTGCTTTAAAAACATTTGACGGCAAAGAAGCTACCAACCAAAACGGCCTGGTACCGCGCGTGGTGCGCGAGCTGAAAAAGCGTTTTCCTGAACTGGGTGTGATGACCGATGTGGCGCTAGACCCTTTCACCACGCACGGCCAGGACGGTTTGCCTGATGACAACGGCTACATCATGAACGACGAGACCACCGAAGTGCTGGTGCGCCAAGCGCTGTGCCAGGCCGAAGCGGGCGTAGACATTGTTGCGCCGAGCGACATGATGGACGGGCGCATCGGAGCGATTCGAGCTGGGCTAGAGACCAACAAATTTATTCACACCCGCATCATGGCCTACAGCGCCAAGTACGCGTCGGCGTTTTACGGCCCGTTTCGCGATGCGGTGGGCTCCAGCGGCAACTTGGGCAAAGCCGACAAAAAGGTTTACCAAATGGACCCCGGCAACTCGGACGAAGCGCTGCGCGAAGTGGCACTTGACATTGCCGAGGGCGCCGACATGGTAATGGTCAAGCCCGGCATGCCGTACCTGGACGTGGTGCGCCGCGTGAAAGACGAGTTCAAAGTGCCCACGTTTGCTTACCAGGTCAGCGGTGAATACGCGATGCTGAAAGCAGCGGCGCAAAACGGCTGGCTGGACCACGATGCGGTGATGATGGAGAGTTTGCTGGCTTTCAAACGCGCAGGTGCAGATGGCGTGCTGACTTATTTTGCGATTGATGCAGCGAAGAAATTACTATTGAAATAATAGCTGCTTGCGCCCGTATTAATTGGGCTACAGCATAAAAGCACCCTAAAAAACAGGCCTAAACCGTGCAAATTGTTGAATTTACCGCCGACAGCCTGCGCTTTGTAGATGCGGCGCCTGCGCAGCCGCCGCCCGACGGCTTTGTGTGGCTGTTCATGGAGCAGCACGAGTTTGAGGCCGCGCAAGTTCAAATTCAGCAGGCGGCTTTGGCGCTTGGCGGCTCGCCCCTGCTTGACCTTCATTGCCAGGACTTGGCCAGCGCGGTGCACCCGTCGTACTACGATTCAACTTCGATTTATGACCTGATTATTTTCAGGCGCTTGGCCACGCAGCTCGAGACGCAGGCCGACGACGAGCACGAAAAAGCCATTACCGATTACCACGGCCAGGGCGGAAAAGCCAAGGTTCGGGGCGAGCGCATGCCCACGTTCAACCGCATCAGCTCAAAAGCCGTTGGCTTTGCGGTGTTTGACCGCTGCCTGATCAGTGTGCACCCGGCGGGTTGCTATTCGGCCAAAGGTTTTATTCAGCGCTTTTTGGCCGATGCTAAATTCACGCTCGACGCAGCGCGCCTCGACTCAGCCGCCGCCCGGACGCGTCTGCCCGTTAGCCCCGCCGACCTCGCCCTGCGCATGATCAACGCCATGGTCGACAGCTACCTCGACCTGCGCAAAGTACTGACCAGCCAGCTGGAGCACTGGCAAGCCGACCTGCTTCGCGCCAATTCGCGTTTTGACAACTGGGGCGCCCTGATGACCGCGCGAACCCAGCTGCATGTGCTGGAAGAGCTGTGCAACGAACAGCACGACGCCATGCAGGAATGGCTGGACACGCTGCGTGAGCAACCCTTGGCATCGTTCGTAAAAACGCACGTCAAAGCCAGCGACGACGCCCTGAGCGCAGCGCAAGCGCAACGCGACCAACTGGTGGCCCGGGCAAGAGACGTGATGGAGCACATCGAACGCGTCATGCAGCACGCCCGGCGGCTGGAGCAGTCAGCTGAAACCGTGGTGCAAATTCACTTCAACGCGCAAAGCAACCGCACCAACGACGTGATGCGCACGTTGACTGCAGTCACCGCGATTTTCTTGCCGCTTAATTTGATCACCGGTTTTTTTGGCATGAACTTTGAGCACATTCCCGGCCTAAAGTCGCCCACCGCGTTTTGGCTGACGGTGGGTTTTATGGCGCTGCTGGTGGTGGTGGTGTTGACGGTTTTTTTACGCAAACGCTACATTGCGCGGAGCCGGTCGTAACCGTTCCTGGTCGTTCCCAGCCAATTTGCTCTTTTAATAATAGCTGCTCGCGCCCGTATTTATTGGGCTAAGAGCCTTTTTTATATCTGTTTTGGCTTGTAGCGGCCGCATTACACGGCTACGTGGCAAATGGCAGTTGCCTGTTTAAGCGCCAGTTTAAAAGCTGTGGAGTCTGACTGCGCCTGCGACAACAGCAAGCCGCCTTCCATCAAGGCAATGACCAGCAACGCTTTGTCTTTTGCTACACGGGGCGTTAACCCGTCGCGCTGCAGCAGTGCTTCAATCGCGGCAGTTAGCTCGCTGTAAGCCCGCGTAACGGCTTGCCCAAGCAGCGGAGAGGTTTTGCGTTCAGCCGAAAAAGCCGCAAACAAGGTACACAACTCGTAGTTGGTTTTTTCCATACCCGTCAGCATTTGCGCGCCCACTTGCACTACAACAGCTTCAGTACTGCGCGCCCTGCTTTGCGTCAGCAGGTCTGACAAACTGCTGGAAATTTTTTCGACCACACAAACGCCTATCGCCTCTTTGCCGCCCGGAAAGTGGTGGTACAGCGAGCCCTTTGGCGCTTGCGCTGCATCCAGAATATCGCTCAGGCCAGTCGCGTGGTAGCCACGCTTGCGAAACAGCCTCTGCGCTGCTGTCAGCAAGCGGTCACGGGTATCGCCAGGGCTGGTGGGTAGGGGCGCTATCTGCGTTGGTTGCATGTTTTGCATCATAGCAATGCCGATAAAAAACAAATTAAACCGACCGGTCTAGTTAGTATTAAACTCGCAGCATGACTATTCCAGCCCCTCTTTCCTTGTCGTTACGTGCTGCTGACGGCTACCTGCTTGCGGCCACGCATTACCCTGCAGCAGGTGATCAGTTCATCGTCATGGCCAGTGCCACTGGCGTGCCGCGCGGGTTTTACCGGCGCTTTGCAGAGTTTTCGCAGGCAAGAGGTGTGCATGTCATTACTACCGACTACCGCGGTATTGGTGAATCCAAACCCGCAACGCTAAAAGGCTTTGACA
>JANOWB010000415.1:0-2988 GCA_031417695.1 Polaromonas sp. | reverse complement strand
GCGGTAGACCGGCGATTGCCAAAGCCACCTGAAAAGCTAAGTCTGTCTGAAACTGCATAACCAGCGGTAACGTTGTGGCCAATGTCAACGACGTCCATCGTCTCAACACCCAATTGCTGGTTGTCTTGAAGGTTTCGCGATAACTGGTAGCCCAGCGTTAATTTGTTTGCAACCCAGTTCATGCCGAGCGCCTGGCTGGTGACGTACACGTCCGTCAAATTACTCAAGGTTTGGCCGGCGGGAATAAAGGCGGTGTCCGCATAGTTGCGCGTGCGGCTTTGTGTCAGGCTCACAGTCGGGGCCCACAACGGTGGTTGCGCCACGTCAATCACTTGGCCTAGCGGCAAACCCGCTGTGAAGTTGTAGCCTTGTATGCGGTTCTTTAAAAATGCAATGTTGTTGTCTACGTTGTCAGTTCGTCGGGTAATTTGCAACTGACTTGTAATCACGCCAAGCGTCGCATTCAGGCTCACGGTGTCAGCTTCAAAATTGGCTGCGGCTCCCGCACCCAACGACTTGAAGCCCATGTCAGCGTATTCGTGTTTTCCTTGCAGGGTCAAAGACAGCGGGTAGTCTTTGCTAACGGCTATATTTTTCAGCAAGTCGTAGGCAACGTCGGCATACCAAGTCTTGCCGTTTGTGGTGGGGCCGGGTTGAATATTTAAAGCGGAGTCACCTTTTTGGGTGTAGGCACTTTTTGCAAAGGCTACATCTGCGCGCAGGGTAGCATCTGCGTTTTGCGTTTTGGCGCGCAAGCCGTAGCCATGGCTTTCTTCAGCGTCTAGCAATGTTGCTATGCCAGCAGTCAGCTTCGGTTTGACCACGCCGCTGAAAAGAGTAGTTTCAACGCGCAAACCGCCCGCACGCTCCAGCAGTTCAAGGCCTGCGCTGATGGTGCTCAAGCGGTGTTCACTGTCATTTAAACCCAGCGGGTTAAGGCCGCCCACCACTGCATTGCCGTTTTGAAAGGCAGCAGCCACATCAAAGCGTTCGCTAAATTTGTGGGTTATCGCAACTCCCCGATTGGCGATGCCCATGGCTATGAGCGGGTTGTTGCCAGCCTGCACATGGCCCAGCGCAACGCCTGTCACCCCTAGTTTGCTGGTGACGCTGCCCTCAACAAGGTAGTTTGCAATGTCCAATCGTGGTGCGTTGATGCCTTGATTGGCGAAGTCCACTGCTTCTGGCTGGTAGGTACTTCCAACCAAATTCAATTGTGATTTAAGCGACCAGTCTGCGTTGCCGTGCTCAGTTTGCAGACCAGCCTGCGCCGTCAGGTCTGCATAGGTTGCGCGTGTTGGTGGCGTGGCAGCGGCTGAATGTGCTTCGGCCAGCTGCGACTTGACGCCCAAGATAAGTGTTGGTTTAAAAACAGGTACTTTGGCACCTTGAACCGTACCCGCTGCTGCTGCAACAGTGATGTCAGTCTGCCCCAGCTCCTGCCACTGGTTGCCTGCTGTAATTTGGTAGACCTTCAGCGTGCTGGTGCCAACAGGCAGCGGCATGGCGGCAAACACGCCATCAAGCTGCGTTGGCGAAACCCACCGAAAGTTTGCCGTTAAATCTTCGGTCCCCACAATCACGGCGAATTGCCCATCGCCCGAATTGACAGCATTGGCAAAGACCAGCGAAATATTGTCGTTAGATGCAATGGTTTTGCCGCTAAAGCTGGCAACAAAGCTGGCTGGGCTTGGCACTGCGGCTGCGCCAGGGGCTGCGGGCACGGACTGCGCCAATGCGCCCGTGCACACACCAGCGCTAAATGCGATGGTGATGCTAGCGGCTAGAAGGTTCTGTTGACATCTCATAACGGGGTCTCGTATCTGTTAAGCCAGGCTGCAGCCGGGCATTGGATGGTGGTGAGTCGGACTGTGCCTGCTGTTGGTTCAAAAAGTTTTTACATGGTCATAGCGGCGGGCGGTGGTTAATTTTTTATGCTGGAAATTTTTTCACGGTGCAGCAGCTTTTTGCACCAATCCGCAGCCGCTGTAGGCAGCAGCAGCTAGCTTGAGCGTCTGCGCGCATACTTGTGCTCGCTGCGCGGCGAGGGGCAACGACCAAAAGGCGCTGGGCTGCCAGGCCAAAGTTGCTGTAGTTAAGGCGGTGGCATACGACGTGCCGCTAACGTAGCTGCCTGCGTTGTTGCTGCTGTTAGGTGCTTCAGCGGCGGTCGGCACCCATAAGTCAACGCCGGGCGCGGCGATGGCGGCGTAGCTGGCGCGATGCGCTTGGGCATACAGCTTGCGGTCTGCGTCAATGGCCGTGACCGCCCAAACGCCCGGGTAAGCAGCTGGGTAAGTGGGCGGTGCGTTGGCAGCGGGGTTGTTGCCGACTGCCGCCATGATGGCGATGTTTTTGCTGATCAGCTTGCTAATGGCTGCTTTAAGTACAGCGTCGCCCTGGCCGCCCAGGCTCATATTGACCAACGCTACTTGTTGGCTAAGCAGCCAATCTAGCGCCAGCACTAACGTCAGGCTGTTGGTGCTCGGTTTACCGCCCAGCTCGCGCATGGCGCTGGCCCAGTGCAGCAACAAGGGCGGAGCGCTACCCGCAAAACCATTGCTTTGCGGCTTGCCTGCCAACAGCTGCAACACCGCATTACCGTGGGTGGTGGCCGCTGGCTTGTCTGCCGGGCCCAGCACGTTGCGCAGCACCACAGTGCTGCCGTTAAGCGCACCCGCAGCAGCCAGGGCGCTGTCAATGCCGCTGTCAACCACGCCAACTTTCAGTACTGGCTGCAACAGGTTTGCGCTGGCAGACACGCCGAGCATTTTTTGCGCAAACAGGCGCGGCAAAGCGTCAGGCGTGGGTGCTGCGTTTGACATAGGCATTGCCGCTGCTGGTGCGCCCGTTGAGCTGCCTTGCATCGGCACACTGCGGGCGTTTCTGTCGACCACCCAGTCAGGTTGCTCGGCACGTAACTGGTTGAGCAAGGTAGTTGCCTCGCGGTCATTCGGCAAGGCCAGCATCACCACGGTAAAGCCCAAG
>JANOWB010000414.1:0-3200 GCA_031417695.1 Polaromonas sp. | reverse complement strand
CAATGCCGATGCTCTTAAAAAAGCCATCGACACAAATGGCGAAAGTATCGGCAAGGGCATTCAAAACCTGCTGCACGACATGCAGCAAGGCCACGTGTCGATGACCGACGAGAGTCAGTTTGAAGTTGGCAAAAACGTCGCCACGACCGAAGGCGCGGTGGTGTTTGAAAACGAGTTTTTTCAGTTGCTTGAATACAAGCCACTGACTAAAACCGTGCACGAAAAGCCGTTTTTGCTGGTGCCGCCGTGCATCAACAAGTTTTATATTCTTGACTTGCAGCCCGAAAACTCGCTGATTCGCTACGCCGTAGCGCAGGGCCACCGCACGTTTGTGGTCAGCTGGCGTAACCCTGATGAGTCGATGACAGGCAAAACGTGGGACGACTACATCGAGCACGCCGCTATAAAAGCCATAGCGGTGGTGCAAGACATCACGGGCGCTAAAACCATCAACACGCTGGGCTTTTGTGTGGGCGGCACTATTTTGGCCACCGCGCTGAGCGTGTTGGCCGCGCGGGGCAGCAAGCCCGCCGCCAGCCTGACGCTGCTGACCTCACTGCTCGACTTTACCGACACCGGCATATTGGACATTTTTATTGATGAGCAAATGGTCAGCCACCGTGAAAACGAAATGGGCAGCGGTGGTTTGCTCAAAGGACAAGAGCTGGCGTCCACCTTCAGCTTTTTGCGGCCTAACGATTTGGTGTGGAACTACGTGGTCGGCAATTACCTGAAGGGCGAAACCCCACCGCCATTTGACTTGCTGTACTGGAACAGCGATTCGACCAACTTGCCCGGCCCGTTTTACGCCTGGTATTTGCGCAACACCTATTTTGAAAACAACATGGTCAAGCCCGGCAGGTTGGAAGTGTGCGGGCAAAAAATTGACCTTCGCAAACTCGACATGCCCACCTATGTGTACGGCTCGCGTGAAGACCACATCGTGCCGATCGGGGGGGCGTATGCATCAACCCAACACTTGCCGGGCAAAAAGCGTTTTGTAATGGGCGCGTCGGGTCACATTGCGGGCGTTATCAACCCGCCAGCTAAAAACAAGCGCAGCTACTGGACCAACGACAAGCTGCCCGCCAATAAATTTCCGCCTGCGCAGCCCGACTGGCTAAAAACCGCCACCGAGCACCCCGGCAGTTGGTGGACAGACTGGTCGGCTTGGCTGAAAGGCCATGCGGGCAAGCAAATTGCTGCGCCTAAAAAGTTTGGCAATACAAAACACAAAGTTATCGAGCCCGCGCCTGGGCGTTACGTCAAAGCCAAGGCTTAAATTCACAAACTTCGCTTAATCTGCTTCACTCAAAAAAGGAAAACATCATGGAAGACATCGTTATCGTTTCAGCGGCCCGCACCGCAGTCGGTAAATTTGGCGGCACGCTGGCAAAAACACCTGCTACCGAGCTGGGTGCAGCGGTTGTCAAAGCCGTGCTGGAGCGTTCAAAACTCAGCGCGGACCTGATTGGTGAAGTCATCATGGGCCAGGTTTTGGCAGCGGGTGTCGGCCAAAACCCGGCACGCCAGACAGTTATCAAAGCGGGCTTGCCACAAGGCGTGCCGGGGTTGACGATTAACGCGGTTTGCGGCTCTGGGCTCAAGGCCGTGATGCTGGCTGCACAAGCTGTTGCTACGGGGGACAGTGAGATCATCATTGCCGGCGGCCAAGAGTCGATGAGCATGTCGCCGCACGTACTCAATGGTTCGCGCGACGGCCAGCGCATGGGCGACTGGAAGATGGTCGACAGCATGATTGTTGACGGCCTGTGGGACGTGTACAACCAGTACCACATGGGCATCACGGCCGAAAACGTGGCCAAAAAATACGGCATCACCCGTGACATGCAAGATGCGCTGGCACTTGGCAGCCAGATGAAAGCCGCTGCCGCGCAAGACGCAGGCAAATTCGTGTCTGAAATCGTGCCGTTTTCTATCGCGCAAAAAAAGGGCGACCCGATTATTTTTGCCGCTGACGAATTCATCAATCGCAAAACCAATGCCGAAGTGTTGGCAGGCCTGCGCCCCGCATTTGACAAAGCAGGCGGCGTGACCGCAGGCAATGCATCCGGTCTGAACGACGGTGCTGCCGCTGTGATGGTGATGACGGCCAAAAAAGCCGCCTCGTTGGGCTTAACGCCACTCGCCCGCATCGCCAGCTACGCCACCACGGGCCTGGACCCTGCCACCATGGGCATGGGCCCAGTGCCTGCGTCAACCAAAGCACTCGCGCGGGCCGGCTGGAAGGCAGCGGATTTGGACGTGCTTGAAATCAACGAAGCCTTTGCCGCACAGGCCTGCGCTGTGAATTGCGAAATGGGCTGGGATACCAGCAAAGTCAACGTCAACGGTGGTGCGATTGCCATCGGCCACCCGATTGGTGCATCAGGTTGCCGCATTTTGGTCACGCTGCTGCACGAGATGGTGAGGAGCAGCGCTAAAAAAGGCATTGCCAGCCTGTGTATTGGCGGCGGCATGGGGGTTGCCCTATGCGTAGAACGTTAAAACTAGGGTAAATTAAGGACATTATCAGGCTGTAGCCCAATTAATACGGGCGCGAGCAGCTCCTTAATTTATAGCATTTAAGTCGACACAGTTGTGTTCGCCGCTTTTAATCAATCGTCAATGACGACCACAGGAGAAATACATGAGTAAAAAAATTGCATACGTCACGGGCGGCATGGGCGGCATCGGCACCGCCATTTGCCAGCGCCTGGCTAAAGATGGCTTCACAGTTGTCGCAGGCTGCGGCCCCACGCGCGACCACGCCAAATGGATTGACGAGCAAAAAGCACTCGGCCACACATTTTACGCGTCCGTCGGTAATGTGGGCGATTGGGAATCAACGGTCGATGCTTTTGCCAAAGTCAAAGCCGAGCATGGCGCGGTTAGCGTGCTGGTCAACAACGCCGGTATCACGCGTGACGGCCAGTTCCGAAAAATGAGCAAGGCCGACTGGGACGCCGTCATTTCAACCAACCTGAACAGCATGTTCAACGTGACCAAGCAAGTCATTGAAGACATGGTGACCGCCAACTTTGGCCGCATCATCAACATCAGCTCGGTCAATGGCCAAAAGGGCCAGTTTGGTCAAGTCAACTACTCCACCGCCAAGGCTGGTTTGCACGGCTTCACGATGGCGCTGGCCCAAGAAGTGGCGGCCAAAGGCGTGACGGTCAACACCGTCAGCCCGGGCT
>JANOWB010000413.1:0-7795 GCA_031417695.1 Polaromonas sp. | reverse complement strand
GCAGATTTTGATGCGCTGTTTTACCCCGGCGGCCACGGCCCGTTGTGGGACTTGGCTGAAAGCGCCGACTCCATCAAACTGATTGAGTCAATGTCCACCGCCGGTAAAACCATTTCGGCGGTTTGCCACGCGCCTGCGGTGTTTCGCCACACCAAGGCCGCTGACGGCTCGCCGCTGGTCAAGGGCAAAAAAGTTACTGGCTTTACCAACACCGAAGAGGCAGCAGTAAAGCTGACCGACATCGTGCCGTTTTTAGTCGAGGACATGCTGATAAAAAACGGCGGGCTTTACAGCAAAGGCGCCGACTGGCAGTCGTATGTAGTGACGGATGGCAAGCTGATCACCGGCCAAAACCCAGCGTCTTCTGAAGCCGCTGCCAAGGCGGTGCTGCAACAGCTCAAAGACGCAAAGTCTTATACGGCCGTCTGATTTTTTTACCTTCAACACCGCTTAACCTCGTCTAACACCATCTAACACCCTTCAACAAATTAACGAGCAAGAACGCATGGCCTACCTAAGCACCAACCCCTTCACCGGAAAAGTCGAAAAACATTTTGACGACATTAGCGCTACCGCGCTTGAAGAAAAGCTGGCAGCAGCGCACAGCTGTTTTAAAAGCGATTGGTCAGCCCGCAGCTACGCAGACCGCACCGCCATTTTGAAGCGCGCCGCCGCACTGATGCGCGAGCGGGCACAACCGCTGGCGGCGCTCATCACGCTGGAGATGGGCAAGTTAATTGCGCAGAGCTTGGGCGAGGTTGCGCTTAGCGCATCGATTTTGGACTACTACGCCGACCATGCCGAGCAATTTTTGGCGCCCGAAAAGCTGGCCACGCCCAAGGGCGAAGCAATGGTAGAAAGCAGTCCGATTGGCGTGCTGTTTGGTGTAGAACCCTGGAACTACCCGTACTACCAGGTTGCACGATTTGCGGCGCCCAACCTGATGGCGGGCAATGTGGTGATGGTTAAGCACGCGTCCAGCGTGCCGCAATGCGCACTGGCGTTTGAGCAACTGATGATGGATGCTGGCGCACCTGCTGGGGCGTACACCAATGTGTTTGCATCTAAAGATCAGGTGGCGCAAATAATTGAAGACCCGCGAATTCGCGCGGTGGCACTAACTGGCAGCGAAGCAGCAGGCGCCATCGTGGCTGCACACGCGGGCAAACAACTTAAAAAAACCACGCTAGAGCTGGGCGGCAGCGATGCCTTTATTGTGCTGGACGATGCCGATATGGACAAAGCCATCAAGCACGCCGTCAGCGGGCGCATGGGCAATGCTGGCCAAGCGTGCACTGCGTCAAAACGCTTTATTGTGGTGGAGCCGTTGGCCAGCAGTTTCCTCGAAAAATTTCAGTCCGCGCTTGACCAATTTGCACCGGGCGACCCGATGGACAAAGCCACCACGCTGGCTCCGCTGTCTTCAGCTTCGGCGCTTGAAAATTTACTGAAGCAGGTGGATGCGGCGGCTAGCCACGGTGCACGCGTGGTCATGGGCGGAAAGCGCATTGACGGCCTGCCGGGTAACTTCATGCAGCCGACCATTTTGGCTGACGTGGACCCGAAAAACCCGGCTTACAAAGAAGAGTTTTTTGGACCGGTGGCCATGTTTTTCAGGGTGACTGATGAAGACGCCGCCATTGCGTTGGCCAACGACTCGCCTTTTGGTTTGGGCGGTTCTGTTTTTACGCAAGACATTGAACGCGGCAAGCGCGTAGCCCGCCAGATTGACACTGGCATGGTGTTTATCAACTCGGGGGCGGCGTCATCGCCGGAGTTACCTTTTGGCGGCGTTAAAAATTCAGGCTATGGCCGAGAGTTGTCTGGCGCGGGCATTCAAGAGTTTGTAAACAAGAAGCTGATTCGGGTGGCTTGAAAAATTGCGACGTTAAACGCTATTTAATAAATAGCTGCTAGCGCCAGTATTTAATAGCTTTTCACCATTATTGCTACAGGGCAGGTTTGAAAATTGCCCTGTAGCAATGGCATTAAACGCAACTGATCACTTCGGCACTTTTCCAGTGACGCCCATGACGTAGTAGTCCATCTTTTGAATATCAGCAACGGTCATCGAACTGCCCGCGGCCACGCGGTCTTTGCCCTCGTTGTCTTTGATGGGGCCGTTGAACGGCATTGCTTTACCTGACTTCAAGTCCGCCTCAAGCTTCATGACTTTGGAGGCAACGTCTTTGGGTACAGCCGCGTTAAACGGCGCAAGCTGAATAAAACCTTCTGAATACGAACCCCACGTATCAGAGCTTTTCCATTTGCCGGCAAGCACATCACCCACCGTTTTGGTGTAGTAGGGCCCCCAGTTGTGCACCACCGCCGACAGCTGGCCTTTTGGACCCAACTTGCCCATGTCAGACTGGTAGCCAAAAGAGTACTTGCCTTTGGCCTCTGCTTCAATCACTGTGGCGGGCGAGTTGGTGTGGTTGGTCAGTACATCTGCGCCCAAAATAATCAACGAGTTGGCCGCCTGCGTTTCTTTAGTGGGGTCGTACCACGTGTTAACCCAGACTACTTTGACCTCTGCCTTGGGGTTGACGCTGCGCATACCGACCGTGAACGCATTGATACCCTGCAATACCTCTGGTATCGGAAAGGCACCCACATAGCCGGCCACACCTGACTTGGACATGTGCCCTGCGGTGACGCCCAACAAGTAGCGGGCCTCATAAAACTTGGCACTGTAACTGGCAACGTTGTCAGCCTGCTTGTAGCCGGTTCCGTTTGCAAAAATGACTTTCGGAAAGTCTTTGGCCACGCGAAGTGTGGGCTCCATGTAGCCAAAGCTTGGCGTAAAGATAAGCTGATTGCCATTAAGCGCCAACTGGCGAATCACGCGTTCAGCATCGGGGCCTTCGTTGACGTTTTCGACGAACTCGACCTTTACTTTATTGCCGAAGGCTTTTTCCATCGCCTGAATGCCGCTGTGGTGCTGAAAATTCCAGCCCACATCCGCAATCGGTGTGTTGTAAAGAATGCCGATTTTCAAAGGTGCAGCAGTCTGCGCATGCGCGCCCGCCGCAAAGAAAAAAGACAAAGCCAACAGCGCGCGGCGCGTGCGATGGCGTGTGCATAAACCGGTCACGCAGTTCAAGTCATTGAAATTCATACGGGCCTCCTGTGGGTTAAGCGATTAAGGACTCGGATGGATTACAAAAAAAAGCAATCCAACCTAGCCCAACCAAGCAACATTCAGGCCCAGCCCAGCACGCTCAAATCTTCCTCGTCAAGTCTGTCGCTAATGCCGGAGGTAATCAGCTTGGCAAAATCTTCGTCGGGCACCATCGTGGTGAGGCAATACAAGCGTGTAACGCCCGTGTTACGTACGGCATGCGAATGGCCAGGGCGCAGCAGCAACACCGAGCCCGGCTTGACGTTGACCTCGGTATCGCCCAGGGTAGCAACGCCCTGACCGTGCAGCACTACAAACACTTCTTCGGCGGCGCGGTGCTGATTGGGCGGCGTAAACCCGCCCACATCAAAAATCTCAAGCACTTGAATAAAACCCGTTTTCTCCACCAGCGGGTCTACCAGCATCACGAACTTGTTGGTCTCACCCGCAGCAATCCGAAACACCGGGCAGTCGGCAGCGGCCAGGTGCGTAAAAGCAGGCTGCTTCACGTCAAAAATCCGCTGGATTGCGTGGTGAAACCAAAGCACTGGCGCACGTTGTACAGCGTGGCGTCCCAGCAGAACGCGGGCGACGTGGTGGCCGTGCAGTCTTCTAGCAGCACGCAGTCGTAGCCCAAAAAGTTGGCGTCCATCAGCGTGGCTAACACGCACTGGTCCGCATTCACACCCGCAAACAACAGGGTTTTGATATCGAGGTTGCGCAGCACCGAGTCCAGGCAGGTGTCATAAAAACCGCTCATGCGAAATTTGTCGATGCTGATATCGCTGTGTGCTTTTGCCAACTCGTCGACCACCTCCGCGCCCCAGGAATTGGCCTGCAGCACCGGACTGAGTTGGTCGCCAGACGGCCCAGCCACCAAGGCGTCGCCCAGCCCCACCGAGCGACCGTCGCCGTTGTAGACATGCAGAGCTGACGGACTTAAGTTAAGTTTGTCGGGCCGGTTGCCCCAGTTCACCCACAGCACAGGCACGTGTTGATCGCGCAGTGCGGGCAGCAGCGCCTGCAGCGGCTCAATTGGGCCTCGCGCGGCTGCAACATCAACGCCAATCGACGCGAGCCAACCACTGGTGTGACAAAAATCATTTTGCATGTCAATCACGACCACCGCGGTGCGGCTTAAATCGATGGTCAAGTCCTGCGGTAAGGCAGGCAGCGCCAAGGGCTGGGGGACGGCTTTCAGACGAGTCAGGTCGCATTGCTGCGCGTTCACGCGCCACTGGTTGCGCGGGCTTGAGCCCAGCGCCAGCAGCTCGCCAGACAAGTCATCAACCGGAATAGCGCTCATGGTGCGGGTGCCTCAAAAAAGCCGCACCTGGCGCATAGCAGGGCCTTGGCGTTCGTGGTGCGGCTGTGGGTGCGGGTAACGTTGGCCATGAGCGCAGTCTATTGCAAATTGCTCCAAACGTCAGGGGCGGTCGCCATCGCTTTTTATAGTCGCCTGCAATCAGGTGTCCATCCAGCTGACATGGGCCGAAACCACACGCCAGCCGGACTCAAACTTGACCCAGGTCTGCGACTGCCGGCCTATGCGCGGCTCGGTGCTGCGTTTAAAGGTGATGTTGGCGACACCCATGGCGTCGCCAAAAGTCACGATGTGCCGGTCGATAATTTCACGGTTCAACCCCACGCTGAGCCGCGACGCCCGAAACGCCTTGATCTGGTCTGCGCCGAACAAGTTTTCCTTTGCGCCAAAACGCAGTGTGAGCGGGTCGCTCCAAAATAGCTCGTCAAGCACAGCTACTTTGTTGTGCACCAGTGCGTCTTCATACGCGTCAAACGCAGCGTTGAGTTCGGCCAATACGTCGGGCGTGTTGATGGATGTGGGTTCTAGCGTCAAGGTGGTCAATCGGTGTGCTCCTCAATTCAAAGTATTGTTCACGCAGCGTCAAACCACAATGTGCGCAACCTGGCCCAACGCGGTGTCTAGCCGAACGCTGTGGTGGTCAACAATGTTGGTGTCACTGAGTTCGAGGTTAACAAAGTCCACCTCGTCTTCAACAAAATAAGGCCCAGCGTGCCACGTACCGCGGTGCAGCACCAGCGCCTGAGAGCCGGTGATGAAAAACGCCTGCAAGCGGTCAATATCGGGCTGCGCGTTAATACTGCAGGGCACATCGGGCGGTGCCAGCAACACATACCAGCGCTTGCCGTTGAGCGCGGCCAGCGCCTGCGTAACGGCTAGGTGCCGCGTGATGCGGGTCACCGCCATCGGCCGCTTTTTCAGCTTCATGATGTAAAAGCGCGGCGTGCCCGCACTTAAATGCAGCACTGCATCCATGGCGCCAAACGCCGCGCCGTCTTCGCCTGGCTCCAGCAGTGTCCCGTAATCGGCCATGTTGGCAAAGGTGGCGGCTTGCGCGACGTAGCTCTGCTCAATCAAGGGGCGGGTTGCTTCGGTCATTGGCTTGCACGAGACAGCGGTTTAGATAAAAAAGATATTCAACACAACGACAAATTCTTCGTAAGGCGAACAGCAATTAGAACCCTCCGCTTTCCAATTTATTTGCTATTAAAATCTTAGCTGCTCGCGCCCGTTTTTATTGGGCTACAGGCCTAAAGAAGGCAGAATTAACCGCGTGCTTTCTGATACAACCCCTGTACCTTGGGCACGTTGGCCTGCAGTTCCTGAATGCGCTGCGGACCCGATGGATGAGTAGACAAAAACCCCGGGCCGCCTGCGGCGCCGCCACTGGCTTTGCCCATTTTTTCCCACAAACTGACGCTGGCCTGCGGGTTGTAGCCGCCGCGTGCGGCAAGTTCTAAACCCACCAAATCGGCATCGGTTTCGTCTTCGCGGCTGAACTTGAGGGTCAACAACTGCGTGCCCAAACCAGCCACCACGTTGCCCAGCTGCCCCAGCCCCAACAATTGTGAGCCGATTGACAAAATAGTGCCTGTGCCCTGGCTTTTGGCGATGCGCGCCCGTGCATGCTCACGCAGCGCATGGGCCATTTCGTGGCCCATGATCATGGCGGTTTCGTCGTCAGTTAATTGCAGCTGATCAAGAATGCCAGTGTAAAAAGCGATTTTGCCGCCGGGCATGCAAAACGCATTGATTTGCTTGCTGTTCAATAAATTGACTTCCCACTTCCAGCCAATGGAGCGGTCGTTCCACTGCGCGGTTTGCGGCACCAGCTTGGTCGCAATGCGCTGCAAGCGCGCCAGCTGCGGGTTGCCTTGTGGTGCAAGCGCGCCTTTCGAGCTGGCCTCGGACATCATCTGCGCGTACTGCTGGGCGGCGGCTTGTTCTAAATCGCCGGCCGGCACCAGCTTGCGCAGATTCGACGACTTGCCGACCTCGACTTGCGCGGCCGCAGGCACGGCGACAGCGCTGCCGGCTGCCGCCAGTAAAAAAGCTCGGCGGCCAACCCAAGCAGATGTTTTAGCCTCACATAGGAAACACATGCGCTAATAATACCGATAAAGCCAATTCACCACAGCAGACAAACCCCGTCATCCAAAATGCAAGTAGCGCCTATAGCCACCGAGAACCACAAGCCCGCCAAGCGCCCTTGGCGTGAAGTGTTTGCCGTTTATGCCGAGCCCGCCACCCTGCGCATGTTGCTGCTGGGGTTTTCTGCGGGGCTGCCGCTGTTGCTGGTGTTTGGCACGCTTAGTTTTTGGCTGCGCGAGGCAGGCGTGAACCGCACCACGATTGGTTACCTGAGCTGGGTCGGGTTGGCCTACGGCTTCAAATGGGTGTGGGCGCCGCTGGTTGACCGCATGCCGATACCTGTGCTGACGCGATTGCTGGGGCGGCGGCGCAGCTGGTTGCTGGCATCGCAACTCACCATCATGGGCGCGCTGATTGGCATTGGCCTGACCGACCCCAAACTGGCGCTTATGCCGGTGGTGTGGTGTGCGTTGGCGATTGCAATTGGCTCGGCCACGCAAGACATTGCACTGGACGCCTATCGCATTGAGTCCGCCGATGCCGACCGCCAAGCGGCGCTCGCTTCCAGCTACATGACGGGCTACCGAATCGCCATGATTTGGGCTGGCGCAGGCGCGCTGTGGATTGCCGCGCGCGCTGAAGTGACTGGCGTGGTGGGCTACCAGCAAAGCGCTTGGCAAATTGCTTATTGGGTGATGGCCGCGTCAATGTTGCTGGGCGTGGCAACCGTGTTGCTGTCGCCCGAACCCGCTGCGCGTGCGCTCAAACCCGCGCGCAACGCCGCCGAATGGTTGCAAGGCGCATTGATAGAGCCGTTTGCCGATTTCTTGCGGCGCTACGGCAAACAAGCCATTTTGATTTTGGCGCTGATTGCGGTGTACCGCATCAGCGACGTGGTGATGGGCATCATGGCCAATCCGTTTTATGTCGACATGGGTTACACCAAAGACGAAGTAGCCGCCGTGACCAAAATCTACGGTGTGATCATGACACTGGTTGGCGCTTTTATTGGCGGCGCGTTAGCCATGCGCTTTGGCGTGATGCGGGTGCTGATGCTGGGCGGCGTGCTGTCGGCGGCCAGCAATTTGCTGTTTGCGTGGCTGGGTACGCGCGGCCATGATGTAACGGCGCTGACGTTTGTGATTTCTGCTGATAATTTATCTAGCGGCATTGCCTCTGCGGCTTTTGTGGCGTATTTATCGAGCCTGACGAACGTGAATTATTCAGCCACGCAGTACGCGCTGTTCAGCTCGATGATG
>JANOWB010000412.1:0-6188 GCA_031417695.1 Polaromonas sp. | reverse complement strand
CAGGGCGGCCTCGCGCTCAAAACGGCGGCGCAAGTTGGCATCGCCCAAGCTGGCAAACACCTTTAGCGCGACTTGCTTGCCCAGGCCGGTCATGCGCGTCAGGTAGACCGCGCCCATGCCGCCTTCACCCAGCTTGCGAAGCACTTCATAGCGCCCAGCGATCAGCGTGCCTGGCTGAAAAAATGTGCCGCTGTTGTTGTCTTGAGCAGGCCGAGAAATTTGCATGGACTGTTGAAATGCACGACTACAAATCGTTCCGGCGGCAGCCGCCTAAGCGGTGAATTCCCAATTTCTCTTGGCAGAAAATACCGCATCGGGGTAGGGCGATTTGCCCCGCGAGCCGTTGTAGCGGCCCAAGCCTAGGAATAAATCGCCTTTTTCGCGGTCGAGGTAGTGCCGCAAAATCACGCAGCCAAAGCGCAAGTTGGTTTGCATGTGAAAAAGTTTTGACGGGTCGCTGTCGCCAATCACGCGGGTCCAAAACGGCATGACCTGCATGTAGCCGCGCGCACCCACCACGCTGACCGCAAATTTTCTGAAATTGCTTTCAACCTGAATCAAACCCAATACCAGCGGCAAGTCGAGTCCGGCGCGTTTGCTTTCGTACCAAACTGTTTGCAAAAACTCTTTGCGAATCTGCAGGTCAGGTTTTTTCTTATACAAGCGGTCGCTCATGGCGGCCAACCAGCGCAGGTACTTTAGCCGCGCTTCGGTGTTGTTAAATTCGGGTACGGGTGGCGCTTTGTTGGCTACCGCCGACGACAGCGCGGTGCGAACCGAGTCAATCATCGGCTCTTCAAGTTGCCCGCCAGCATGTGATTGCTCTGAAAATAATAGCTGCCCGCACCCGATTAATGTGGACTGCAGGGCTAGGCGCCTGTTAAAAACAGTCGAATTCACAAGCCCAGCTTGCCTTTGAGAAACGCGAATGCATCGGCCGTTTTGACTGGTGTGGCTGCTTCATCGCGCCGGTGTTGGTATTCAACCTGGCCTTCTTTCAACGTCCTGTCGCCAATCGTCACGCGGTGCGGCACGCCAATCAATTCCCAGTCGGCAAACATCGCGCCCGGGCGTTCGTTGCGGTCGTCCAGAATCACGTCAACGCCTGCGGCCATCAGTTCGGCGTACAGCTTGTCTGAGGCCAGTTTGACGTCGGGAAACCTGTCGGGGCTGATGGGGCACAGCACGACGGTAAACGGTGCAATCGCGTCCGGCCAAATGATGCCCTTGGCGTCGTGATTTTGCTCAATAGCGGCGGCGGGCAGGCGGGTGATGCCGATGCCGTAGCAACCCATTTCTAAAAACTGCGGCTTGCCGTTGTCGCCCAAGAACGTAGCGTTCATCGGCTTGCTGTACTTGGTGCCGAGGTAAAAAACGTGGCCGATTTCAATACCGCGTTCAATCGCCAGCACGCCTTTGCCATCGGGAGACGCGTCGCCCGCCACGACGTTGCGGAGGTCTGCGATCAGCATGCCATCGCGGCCCCCAGGGATGTTTGGCCAAACATCCCTTTCCCAATTCACGCCAGTGATGTGAAAGTCAGGCTCGTTCGCACCGCACACCCAGTCGGCCATCGCTGCTACTTCGCGGTCAACTGCCAGCTTGACGGGCTTGAGCATATTGAGTGGGCCAAGGTAGCCCGGCTTGCAGCCAAAGTGGTCTTCAATTTCTGGCACGGTGGCAAATCTGAAACCTGCCAAACCTTCAATTTTGCCGACCTTAACTTCGTTCATGTCGTGATCGCCGCGCAAGAGAAGCAACCAAACTTGTGTTTTAACGACTTCGTTTTTCTCATTCAGCGTATCGGTGGCCAGCACTAGTGACTTGACTGTAGATTGAAGCGGTATGCCTAAAAATTCTGCAACATCAGCGCAAGTCGATTTACCTGGCGTGGCGGTTTTGGTGATGGCTTGCGTTGCGGCTTTGCGCTCCCCGCTTGGCGATAACAGGGGTGAAAGGGCCTCGGCCTTTTCCATATTCGCGGCATAGTTGCTCGTCGGGCAGTAGACGATGGCGTCTTCACCGGTGGCGGCAATCACCTGAAACTCTTCGTTCAAGTCGCCGCCAATGGCGCCGCTGTCGGCTGCTACTGCGCGGTAGGTCAAACCAAAGCGATCAAAAATTTTGCGGTAAGCCGCTGCCATGTTTTGGTAGCTGACTTTTGCGGATGCTTCGTCGCGGTCAAAGCTGTACGCGTCTTTCATGATGAACTCGCGCCCGCGCATCAGGCCAAAACGAGGGCGGCGTTCGTCCCTGAACTTGGTTTGAATTTGGTAAATATTTTTCGGCAATTGCTTGTAGCTCTTGATGTCCTGGCGCATCACGTCTGTTGCTACTTCTTCACTCGTGGGTTGCACGATAAAGTCGCGCCCATGGCGGTCTTGTATCCGCAGCAGCTCTGGGCCGTTGGTGGTGTAGCGGTCAGTCTCTTGCCATAGCTCAGCAGGCTGAATCACTGGCATCGTCATTTCAACAGCGCCGGCCTTGTTCATTTCATCGCGCACGATGGCCTCAACTTTGCGAATTACGCGCAGCCCCATCGGCATGTAGCTGTAAATGCCGGCGCCCAGCTTTTTGATCATGCCGGCGCGGGTCATCAGCTGGTGGCTGGCGATTTCTGCGTCAGCGGGCGCTTCTTTGAGGGTGGAGATATAAAACTGCGAGGCTTTCATGGGCGATTTTGGGTGCTGCGGTTAGTACTTACTGGCGATTTACGTAGTTGCTGGCGCTTGCGAAGGTTATCGCTTGGCATTGCGTACTTCGCTGTGCATAATGCACTTAGTTTAAAAAATTTGAGGTTTGATTATGCTCGACCGTGATGGCTTCAGGCCTAACGTCGGCATCATCTTGCTCAACCAGAAAAGTCAGGTATTTTGGGGCAAACGAATCCGCACACATTCGTGGCAGTTCCCACAAGGCGGCATTGATCGGGGCGAAAACCCCGAACAAGCCATGCTTCGGGAGCTTCATGAAGAAGTAGGCTTGTTACCGCAGCACGTTAATGTGCTGGCCCGAACTCGTGACTGGTTGCGCTATGAGGTGCCGGACCGGTTCTTTCGCCGCGATGCGCGTGGACATTACAAGGGTCAGAAACAAATATGGTTTCTGCTCCAGCTGGTTGGGCACGACTGGGACCTGAACCTGCGCGCCACTGACCACCCTGAGTTTGATGCCTGGCGCTGGAGCGATTATTGGGTGCCGCTAGACGTGGTGGTGGAATTAAAGCGCGGCGTATACGAAATGGCGCTGACTGAACTGGCGCGTTTTGTGCCGCAGTTTGGCCACCATGGCGACTATCGCCACGACATGCGGCCGCACTACCGAGACCAGTCGCATTTGCGTGAGGGCGGCGAGCAAGCGCATCGCGGACACTTTTTGGAGTTGCCGCCTGGCGCGTCTTTCGATCCTGACCCGCAGACCAACTTGCGTGCGCTTGAGCCACTGAACAAACCGTGACGCGAACTTTTATGCAATCTTTGCAAAAAATTCCAGCTTGCTTGCGTTTTTTGCCAGCTGGTTTGACGGCTGTTGTGTTGGCCATTGCATTGAACACCGCTTGGCCGGGCTCGGCTTACGCGCAGGCTTACCTCGACGCTGCTGATTGGAAAGAGATCGACGTACCTCCGCCGCCCGCTTTCGATGTGGCCAAGCTCATCACCTTTGAAGTCAGCTCCAATTCTGCGCTGACTTATGGCGTAGACCCTGCAACCGTGTTGATCTCCAAAGTAGACGGTGTGGTGCGTTACGTGATAGTGGCGTTCAGCGCGACCGGTTCGAAAAACATCATGTACGAGGGGCTGCGTTGCTCAACGGGCGAGGCGAAAACCTATGCACGCTACACGCCAGACGGGCGCTGGATGAGCGTGACCGACCCCAAGTGGCGGTCGTTGTTTGACGTCAGCACACCGCGACATCCTTTGCGGTTTGCAAGAGCAGGCGCATGCGATTCTGGCGCGCCAGTGGGCACGGTGCGGGAGCTGGTCGCCAAGTTGAAAAACCCTGCGCTTCGGTTTGCTGACTGAGCGTACAGCCAAGCTGTCGCGTCAAGCAGCTCGGGTCAGCACAAGGTTGGTTCGGTGAACCATTTCTGGCTCGCCGGTGTAGCCCAGCAAGCGTTCAAATTCGCTTGATGGTTTTCGGCAAATCAGCCGTGCTTCGGCGCTTGAATAGTTAGACAAGCCGCGCGCGATTTCTAGGCCACCCGTTGCCAAAATAGCAATCACGTCGCCGCGCGAAAATTCACCTTGCACCGCTGTCATGCCAATAGGCAACAGGCTTTTGTCTTCTTCGCTGACCTTGGCTGCAGCACCTGCATCTACCACCACCGCGCCGCGCAGCTTCAAATGGTCTGCCATCCACTGCTTGCGCGCCTGATTTTTTTGCGTTTGAGCGATCAGCATCGTGCCGATAGCCTCGCCGCTGGTGAGCCGGATCAGCACCGACGGCTCGCGCCCCCAGGCGATCACCGTTGACGCGCCAGACCCGGCAGCGCGTTTGGCGGCCAGAATTTTGGTGATCATGCCGCCGCTGCCAATGCTTGAGCCCGTGCCACCCGCCATTGCTTCGAGCGCTGCATCGCCGGCGTTGGCGGTGTGCACAAACGTAGCAGTGGGGTCTTTGCGGGGGTCAGCGGTGTACAGCCCTTTTTGATCGGTCAAGATGATCAGAACGTCAGCCTCGACCAAATTGGCGACCAACGCGCCTAGCGTGTCGTTGTCGCCAAACTTGATTTCGTCATTGACGACTGTGTCGTTTTCATTGATGACCGGAACTACGCCCAGGCTGAGCAGCGTGAGCAAGGTAGAGCGCGCATTTAGGTAGCGCTCGCGGTCGGCCAGGTCGGCGTGGGTCAGCAGTACCTGCGCACTGCCAATGCCGTTTTCCCGCAGGCTGGTCTCATACCCCTGTACCAGCCCCATTTGCCCAACAGCAGCCGCTGCCTGCAGTTCGTGTATGGCCTTTGGGCGCGTCGCCCAGCCGAGGCGTTTCATGCCTTCAGCTATGGCGCCGCTGCTGACCATGATGACTTCACGACCGCCCTTGACCAAAGCAGCCAGCTGTTCGCACCATTGGCCGATGGCCTGGTTGTCAAGGCCACGCCCCTCGTTGGTGACGAGGCTGGAGCCCACTTTCACCACTATTCGCTTGGCATTCAGCAGGGTTAAAGAGGCGGACTGAGCTTGCATGAGGGTTGAATTTAATGTATTTTCAGTGTTTTAATCAATAAATACGGGCGCAAGCAGCTATATTAACTATAGCAAATATGGCTTTAATTGCTTACTCGGGCGGCAGTTCAACAAACCGGGGGTCGATTTCTTCCACGGGTTGTTCGCTTTTTTGGACTTCTTTAACGTGCTTGTAGATGGTTTTAATCAAATGCTCGCAGCCTTCGCGGGTAAGTGCGGAAATCTCAAACACCGGGCCTTTGAATTTGAAGCGCTTGACGAAGTCTTTGACCTTGGCCGCGCGCTCATCACCGTCAACCATGTCCAGTTTGTTGAGCACCAGCCAGCGCGGTTTTTTATACAGCGCTTCGTCGTACTTTTTCAGCTCGCCCACAATGGCTTTGGCCTGCGCGACGGGGTCAACGCTGTCATCAAACGGCGCCAAGTCCACAATATGCAGCAGCAAGCGCGTGCGCTGCAAGTGCCGTAAAAACAAATGACCGAGGCCAGCGCCTTCTGAGGCGCCTTCAATCAAACCGGGTAAGTCGGCAACAACAAAACTCTGTTCTGGCGCAACGCGCACTACACCCAAGTTGGGGTGCAAGGTCGTGAAAGGGTAATCAGCGATGCGCGGCCTTGCGTTAGACACGGCTGTGATGAAAGTTGATTTACCGGCGTTCGGCATGCCCAGCAAGCCAACGTCAGCCAGCACTTTAAGCTCGAGTTTCAGGCTTTTGCGCTCACCTGGCCAGCCGGGCGTTTTGCTACGCGGTGCGCGGTTGGTTGAGCTCTTAAACCGCAAGTTACCAAAACCGCCGTCGCCGCCCTTGGCAATCAGAATTTGCTCGCCGGGTTCCAGCAATTCGAAAAGCACTTCACCCGTTTCGCCATCAGTCAATATAGTGCCAACCGGCATTTTCAAAATAATGTCATCGCCTTTTGCCCCGAACATGTCTGAACCCATGCCGTGACCGCCGTTTTTAGCGTCGTGTCGGCGTGAAAAGCGAAAGTCCACCAACGTGT
>JANOWB010000411.1:0-4310 GCA_031417695.1 Polaromonas sp. | reverse complement strand
GGCCATTTTGCACAGCGCAAAATTTGAGCGCTTTGAAGCGATTTTTTCCGGCGCTGGTGAAACCTTGTCTGCCGCGCTGACCGCCCTGCTGGCCAATGGCCACGACCTGCCGGAAGCTGCGGCTGAAGCGCTCGGGTTTTTAGACCAAAGCTTGAACGCCGGCTTTAAACCCGGCATGGGCTTGGTGGTGCCAGACCGCATGTTTTGGGCTCAGCCTGACACAGATACCGAAACGGACGCCGACACCGACAATTCAGAAAACAGCCTTGACCCCACAGCCGATGCCGCCAGCGCGCTTCAAGCAAAATTAGCCGCCCAAGCTGCCACGCTTTTTCTTAACCCCACCCCACCTTTTTTTGACTTACCGCCCAATGGAACTACCAAGCACTAAGCCTGATTCACAAGCCAGCGCGTCGCGCAACGACGCCTTGTTTGCACGCGCCAAACGGCTCATTCCCGGAGGCGTGAACTCCCCCGTACGCGCCTTCAAAGCAGTAGGCGGCACACCGCGTTTTGTGCAGCGGGCCAAAGGCGCGTATTTTTGGGACGCTGACGGCAAGCGCTACATCGACTACATCGGCTCGTGGGGGCCGATGATTTTGGGCCATGGCCACCCGGGCGTGATTGAAGCCGTGCAGTCGGCCATGCAAGAGGGTTTTTCGTTTGGCGCACCCACTGAACGTGAAGTTGAGCTGGCTGAAGAAATCGTCAAACTCGTGCCGTCGATTGAAATGGTGCGGCTGGTCAGCTCAGGCACAGAAGCCGCCATGAGCGCCATACGCCTGGCGCGCGGGGCCACGGGCCGCAGCAAAATCATCAAATTTGAAGGCTGCTACCACGGCCACGCGGACGCACTGCTGGTTAAAGCCGGCTCGGGCCTGGCGACCTTCGGCAACCCGACCAGCGCAGGCGTGCCGCCCGAGGTGGTGCAGCACACGCTGGTGCTTGAATACAACCACATTGCGCAGCTGGAAGAATGCTTCGCTTTGCACGGCAAAGAAGTCGCTTGCTTGATGATTGAACCCATTTGCGGAAACATGAACTTTGTGCGCGCTAGCGTCGCATTTATGCAACGTTGCCGCGAGTTGTGCACCCAGTACGGCACTTTGCTGGTGTTTGACGAGGTGATGACTGGCTTTAGAGTTGCCCTGGGCGGCGCACAAAGCTTGTACGCCAAGAGCATTCCGGGTTTTAAGCCCGACATGACCGTGATGGGCAAAGTCATTGGCGGCGGCATGCCGTTGGCTGCTTTTGGCGGAAGCAAAGCCGTGATGGAGCACCTGGCGCCCATGGGTACGGTTTACCAGGCGGGCACGTTGTCGGGCAACCCGGTGGCCACCGCTTGCGGCCTAGCCACGCTGCGCGAAGTGCAAAAGCCTGGCTTTTACGACGCGTTGGCATCGCGCACGCGCAGCCTGGTAACAGGCTTAACCGGTGCGGCCAAAGCGGCAGGCGTTGATTTTTGCGGCGACAGTGAAGGCGGCATGTTTGGCTTTTTCTTGATGAACGAGCTGCCGCAAAACTACGCCAAAGTCATGACCACCGACAGCCCCGCGTTCAATCGATTTTTTCACGCCAATTTAGACAGCGGTGTTTACTACGCCCCGGCGCTGTATGAAGCAGGTTTTGTCAGTGCCATGCACAGCGCTGCAGACATTGAAGAAACTGTGGCTGCCGCGGCGCAGCATTTTTCTAAAGGCTGAAACGGTTAAGCGAGCCGGAAAGTAGGAGGCTGCCCGCCCCTGCGCCTCGCCCCTGCTGAAACACACTTGTTGCACGGTCGATGAGGCTGTTGGGCGCAAGCCGTAAATCGAGAATCACAGGTCGCAAGTAGCTATTACTTTAAGAGCTGCTCGCGCCCGTATTTATTGGTTAAAACACCTATTTACGGGTGATTTTGACCGTTTTTAAGCACTTTTTAGCCTTCCCAGCCGGCCATCTTCAAATGGCCCACAAACTGCTCCAGCAACTTGCGGTCAGCAAACGGGTGGCCCATGCGCAGCGCTTGTAAGGGGTACGGCCCAAAGGTTTTAGCTTGGTCAACCGCGCGGCGGGCGGCGGTTAAGTCCCCCGCAGCGGCCAGGCAGGCGGCGCTGCAGTAGTAGTTAAAAAACCAGTCGGGCCGCCGGGCGGTGGCCTGCACGGCATAGCGGGCAGCTGCCGCAAAGTCGCCATCGATATAGCTGGCAATGGCCCGGGTGCGAATCCATAAGCTCAGGTGCTGATCTTGCGGGCTGGCGTCTATGGCTTGCAGCACGTATTCCACCGCCTCTTGCGTGGCGCCCGGAAGACTTGAAAAAGCCAGCAAGCGGCCCAGCTCACCTGCGGCAGCGGCAAATTCGGGGTACAGCGTTAGCGCGTGGCGCAGCTCGGCAATGGCTTGGCCATAGTCGCCGGTAAACGACAGCGCGGTGCCCAGCGTGAAGTGGGCGTTGGCATCAAGGTCGTTCTCGCGAACGGCGCGCAGAGCCAACCGCGCGGCCTCCACAATGTCGTCTTTGGGCTTGTCAGACCAACCTGCCCACACCCGAGACATGTGGGTAAAAGCCATTAAACACAGGCAGGCTGGGTCGTTCGGCGTGATTTCAAGCGCATTGTTGGCGCAGCGCTGGGCGTGGCCCAAGTGCTCGCGGGTTGACCGCCAAAAATGCCAACGCCCGCGCATCAGCCAGTCCCAGGTGCGCATGTCAGGCGCAGCCATGGCGTTGGTCAGCAGCTCTTCACGGCGCAGGTACACGGGCTCAATCGCGCCCACAATGCTGGCGGCAATGGCTTCTTGCACGTCGAACAAATCGTCTGGCGAGCGGTCAAACTTTTCAGCCCACAACGACTGCCCGCTGGGGCCGTCGACCAGCTGAACGCTGATTCGCATGGTTTTGGCGCTGCGCCGAACGCTGCCGCTGACCACGTAGCGCGCGCCCAGCGCGCGGCAGGCATCGAGCACGGGGGTGTCAAGTTCGCGGTAAGCAAAAGACGAATTGCGGGCAATCACGTACAGCCAAGGTGAGCGAGTCAGCTTGCTGATGATGTCCTCGGCCAGTCCGTCTGAAAAGTACTCTTGGGTCTCGTCACCGCTCAAGTTGGCAAACGGCAGCACGGCGATGGCACGCGACGCGGCAGTTGACACAAAGGCGCTGGCCAGCGGCACGGGCGCTGTACCCGTCGCGTTTACAGGGTTCACCGGGTTCACCGGGCTCATCGGGTTCAGCGAGCTTACCCGCCCCGTGAAGCGGTAGCCCCGGCCCGCCACCGTGGCAATGTGGCTGGCGCCCAGCAACTTGCGCAGGGTAGAGATGTGCACCTGCAAGTTGTTTTCTTCCACCACCAGGCCGGGCCACACCTGCTCAAGCAGCTCGTTTTTGGTGACCAAATCGCCTGCGCGTTGGGCCAGCACCCGCAGCACGTCAAAAGCCCGGGCACCCAGCGGCAACACCGTGCCGTTGGACACCAACTGCCGCTCGTACGGACGCAGTACAAAACTTGAAAAGCTGAGTTCTTGCATCAGGAGCTTGAAAGGACCGTCATCAAATGAGTTTAAGGACTTTTAAGGTTTCTAAAGGGGTGTTTACACGCGCAGGCAGCTGATCGGCCAGACACTTGATTCATCGGCCCAACACGCCACTTGACCATTTCGCTCGACTCAATTTGAAAGCGCATATGACGAATCATTTCCACATTACCGCCGCGCCTACCCACGCCGAGTACTACCCGCCCATCTGGAAAGGGCTGATGGTTAACCGCAACGCCGACGCGCAAGACGAAGCCTTTGCCATTGGCCCAGACGGCTTTGTGTGGAGCTATCTGGTCGATGCCAACCAGGGCGCCGCTGGCCGCTTGGTCAGCACAGGGCTAACCGCCACCCACTTCGCCTTGATCAACCCGGAAAACGGCCCCCGCGTGCTGGTAGCCGTGACCCACAACCGGCTCTGCTTCATGCAAGAGTCGCTCGCATTGGGCCAGTTCTGGAGGTCGCCTCAGATGGTGGCGTTTATTGGCCTGCAAGACGCGCAGAGCATCACCGAGCTGCATTCCATCGTTCTCAAAGGGCACTACTTGGTAGGCGTACTGGCGGTGCACCACACACCCACCGGGCTAGATGCCTACCGCTTTTGGGTAGCCAAATGGACCGGGCAAGCCCTGCAATTTCGCAGCTCGCCGGTGGCGCTGGACGGCAGCGACCCGCTGGGCAATCAGTTTTTGTTGCACCGAAAATCGCCTGTGCAGACGTTGCAGTAGGAGTCGCTGGCCTGCTGGTGTACCTTGCGCTGCAAGGCCGATTTAACTCAAAAACGACCCAAAATCAACATCAA
>JANOWB010000410.1:0-2537 GCA_031417695.1 Polaromonas sp. | reverse complement strand
CCTCGGGCGTGCTGTCTAGCACCGCAGCTTCGTCGCACCAAGGCAGAAACTGCGGGTAGCTGGCCACGTCGGTCACCAAGGCAAACATTTCAGCTGCGGTGTACCAAATTAAAACGGACTTGTTAACAGTTTTCATACAATAAGAAGTTGCGCACGATTGTATTGGTCGATGGCAACCCAAACTACTGCCATGGACACCAAAGACCCTTCTCAATCGTCCTCATCGAAAAAACCTGATGCCGTGTCGTCAGGTAAATCAAAAGACAACCGCCCGGTAAAACTGTCGGCCAAAGCAGCTGCGGCAGTCACGCGCATTGCCGACAACAAAAAGGCGATGTTCAATTACCACATTGAAGAACGCTTTGAAGCTGGCATGGTGCTGGAGGGCTGGGAAGTTAAATCGGTGCGCGAAGGCAAGGTGCAGTTGACTGACGGCTACGTGGTGATCCGCAATGGCGAAGTCTTCATCATTGGCTGCCAGATTCACCCGCTGGGCACTGCGTCAACACACGTCACACCCGACAAGGTTCGCACCAAAAAACTCTTGATGCACAAGGCTGAAATAAAGCGGCTGATGGGCAAGGTTGAGCAAAAAGGCTTCACGCTGGTGCCGCTAAACCTGCACTGGAAAGCCGGCAAAATCAAGTGTGAAATTGGCTTGGCCAAGGGCAAAGGCGAGCACGACAAGCGCGACACTATTAAAGACCGCGAGGGAAAGCGGGAAGTTGAACGCGCCATGAAGTCCAGGGCGCGTTGATAAATTCAAGTTTCGGGCGTTTATGTGCAAAAGAGGGCGTCGTTGGGCGGTGCTCGCAATCCTCACGTACAAAATAACGCATTGGTACGTTGCGGTGTGCTCCGCTCCGGCCGCCTAGCACCTCATCCCGAAACTTGAATTTCTAAACGCGCCCTAAAAAGCACAAACAGGTAAGCCAGTCAACTCAAGCCCCGCAGCGGGTGCGAGTCTGCAACCCAAGGGCTTGCAAAGTAAGCATCTGCCATTCCCGGTTTTACGTCTTCAATGCTCGCCGGGTTCCACTTTGGCGCGTAATCTTTATCGACTGCCAACGCCCGAATACCCTCAACGGTTTCGCTCAGCACACCCGGCCGTAAATGAAAGCAGTTGGCTATCAGGTCGCGCTCCATGCGCAGGTCGTCGGCCAGGCTCAGGCTGCGCGCTTTGCGGATTAATTCCAGCGTAACGTGGAGCATCAATGGGGAGCGTTTTCGCAAGGTAGCGGCGGTCTTCCTAGCCCAGGCATCGTCTTTCGCTTTTTCAAGGCTGTCCACAATGTGCTTGACACGTAAAAGGCTGAAATGAGCATCAATTTGAGTATGTTTTAGGGCTGCAGCGCTTATTTTATGGGCGCGAACAGCTCCTAAATAAGTAGCATTCCAATCGTCGAATTCTGTCCCGCCCAACTGGCCCCACATGGCTGATTGGCTGGCTGCGTCTACACGCACATCGGCTAGGCCGAAAGCCAGCGCTTCATCAGCGCCAATCACGTCGCCGGTTAGCGCAAGATACTCGCCAACGCTGCCCGGGCATCGACTTAAAAAATACCCGCCGCCAACATCGGGGAACAAACCGATATTGGTTTCAGGCATTGCCATTTTGGTGTGCTCGGTCACGATGCGCACTTTGGACCCTTGCGATATGCCCATGCCGCCGCCCATCACCACGCCGTCCATGAAAGCGATGTACGGCTTGGGGTAAGTGTGAATCAGGTGGTTAAGCGTGTATTCCTCAGTGAAAAAAGCGTCAAGGTCAGGGTCATTGGCCAACGCTGCCTGGTGCAAAAATCGAATGTCGCCGCCCGCACAAAAGCCGCCGAAAAGCGCTTCAGGTGTGCCCGGCTGGCCGACTTTGTTGCTGCCGCGAATGGCCACCACCGAGATGCTCGGGTCATCGCGCCAAGCGAGCAATGCAGTCGTCAAGTCACGCACCATGGCCAAGGTCAACGCATTGAGGGCCTTGGGTCGATTCAGCGTGATCAAGCCTGCGTTGCCGCGCTGCTCAAACAGCACGTCGCTGTTGCTAACTAACTTGTCAAATTTAGCCATATTGTTTTCAATTCCATTTTTCTAATCAACTCTTTTTCCATCCCAGCAGCTCATTGGCTACCAGCGCGGCAACAACAAGCCAGCCACCCCAAAGCACGTTGGGGCCAGGCACTTCGCCCGCGCCAACCCAGGCCAGCAGAATTCCAAACACCACCTCCAACAAAGACAACAATGACATTTCAGGCGCATTAAGCAGCCGAGCGCAGAGAATCGCCAACACACAAGGAACAGCCAATTGCATCAAACCCAAGGTGCCGAGTAGCAGCATATCGTGCGGCGTTGCGACCAAGGGCAGCGACAGCGGTAGCGCCACGATGGTGGAGATAACCGCACCTATAAACACCGCAGGCATCAGATCCACATCGCTGCCGTGGGTATGGCTGTATTGCTGCAACGTCCAGTTGCTGGCAGCGGCAATCGGCACCATCAGAGCCACCAACATGCCGGTAATTTGACCGGAGAAATCAAGCTGT
>JANOWB010000409.1:0-1924 GCA_031417695.1 Polaromonas sp. | reverse complement strand
TGCTTATCGCTTACCTGGCCTCCGTTTTACTGCTGGGTTGGTGGCTTAGCGGCGCTGTGGCCATCGCTTTAGGTGTGCTGATTGCCATGTCGATCTGGCATTTTGGCGAGCCGTACGGGCGATGGGATGACCTGCCGCCATGGTCGGCTGGCTTGACTCGCATTGTGGTGGGCGGCGCGCCCATCATGCTGGCTGTGTGGCTTGCTCCCGATCAGCTTGCCACCTTGTTAGCGCCCGTGGTGGAGCCGGCTGCGCTTCAGGTCTGGCGCGCGGCTGCCATGGCCTGGTTAGTTTTGCTGGCGGTGTGGGCAGCTGCCTGCGGCTTGCGTAATGCCCGAGCCGCGCGCCACGCCTGGTTTGAATTGCTCGGCTGCACCGCGGCCTACCTTGTGTTTTCTCCGGTGATGGCATTTGCGATTTACTTCGGCACTTATCACGCGCCCGTTCATATTTGGCGGGTGTGGCGCGCTTGGGTTGCCAGCGACGCGCGGCCTTCGCCAAAGCCAAGGCCTGCGCTGGTTGCGGCTGGTTTGGCAGCTACCTTGTTGGCTACGTGGTTGCTGGGCGCGGGGCTGTGGCTGGTGCTGAGCCCAAGTGTTTCTGCAGCGCCAGATGTGCCAAGCGCGCTGCGCTGGTTGATTGTGGCGCTGGCTGCAGTGACTGCGCCTCACTTGGTGCTGATCAGTGCCTGTTCAGATTTTTTGTCGCGCAAAACTCGTGCTGTTTAGCGGCCAGACAAGGCATTATTTGCTATTTAAAATATAGCTGCTCGCGCCCGAATTTATTGGCTTAAACCCATAAAAATTTGTCATTTCAGGCGTTTTTAAGCGCCCCAGTAAAAAAACCGGCTCAAAGGCCGGTTTTTTATTGCGCAGCAGGCGCTACGCCCTCAAGCTTTAGTGGTTTTGCCGTGTTTTTCAATTAGCATTTTGGCGGTGTCGAGCAGCTTTTTGCCGTCAAAGCCTTTTTTGTTCATGTCCTCTACCCACTCGACTTCTACCGCGCGGGCCTTGCGGCGGAAGTCTTGCGCCTCGGCAACGCTTACGGTGTAGATGGTGTTGCCGCGGTCGCTGGCCGACTTGCGGCCAATGCCGTCGTTGGCCTGTTGCGTTTTACCCAGCAAGGCTGAGGTGGCCATACCTGAGTTGTTGTCGATGATCTTCTTCAGGTCAGGCGCCAGCGAGTTGTACTTGGCTTTGTTCATGGCCATTACAAAGGTGGTGGTGTACAAACTGCCGCCCGCAGGGTCAAATTCGGCGTGGAACTTGGTGAGTTCGTTTACCTTGACTGACGGCACCACTTCCCAAGGAATCACGCAGCCGCTGATCGTGCCTTTGCTCAGTGCATCGGGAATGCCGGGCAGTGGCATGCCCACTGGCGTAGCGCCCAGCACGCCCAAAAGTTTGGTGACTTGGCGGGTAGGGCCGCGTACTTTCAAGCCGCGCATGTCTGCAATAGATTTAACTGCTTTGTCGACAGTGTGAATCACGCCCGGGCCGTGCACTTGCAGCGCCAACACCTGCGTGTCCTTGAATTCGTCCGGTGCCACGGTAGAGAAGTATTCCCAATAGGCTTTGGACGTGGCCTCGGCATTGTTCATCATGAAGGGCAATTCAAACACCTCAATGCGGGGAAAGCGCCCGGCCGTGTTGCCGGGCAGTGTCCACACCACATCGACCACGCCGTCTTTGGCCTGGTCATACAGCTGCACTGGCGTGCCGCCCAGCTGCATGGCGGGGTAGCCTTCGAATTTGATGCGGCCACCCGATTCTTTTTCGACCTTGTCCATCCACGGCTTGTGCATCGACAGCCAGACGTTGGACTGCGGCGACATGAAGGTATGAAACTTGAGGGTGACGGCTTGCTGGGCAAAGCCGCTGAGCGCAGGCGAGCCCAATGCGACTGCGGCGCCAGATTTCAAAAG
>JANOWB010000408.1:0-2109 GCA_031417695.1 Polaromonas sp. | reverse complement strand
TTGCAAACCGCTGTTGCACGGCGTAATCGTGCTGTGCCCGTTGGCCACGCCAATCATGGGCTTTTTAAAGTCGTCGGCCTCGTAGCCCATGGCGTAGTACATCGAGCGGTTCGGCGCGCGTGACTTGCCCTCAGTGATGTTTTTGCTGCGGGGGTTCATGACGGTGATTTTTTTGATTTCCATGGGGTGTCTCTGGAGTGGCGTTGTTATGTGCAAGTGCAATTGTATTTGGTCAAGTTTGGAACGTGCAAAATATGTGCATGCTTATTCACCCTGAAATTAATCCCGTTGCTTTGCAACTCGGCCCACTGTCTATTCACTGGTACGGCCTGACTTACCTTGCCGCATTCGGCCTGTTCTTCTTTCTGGCCACGCTGCGTTTAAGGCACCAGCCCTACGCGTCCATCAAAGGGTCAGGCGCGTGGAGCAGGCGCGACATTGAAGACATTTTGTTTTTAGGCGTGATGGGCGTTGTAATTGGCGGGCGAGTCGGTTACTGCCTGTTTTACAAACCGGCTTACTACGCCAGCCACCCGCTGGAGATTTTTTATGTTTGGCAAGGCGGCATGAGCTTTCATGGCGGCTTGATTGGCGTGCTGCTGTCGCAAGTCTGGTTTGCGCGCACCCGTAAGCGGCCGTGGCTGCAAGTGATGGACTTTATTGCGCCGTGCGTGCCCACCGGCCTGGCCGCAGGCCGTGCAGGCAACTTCATGAACGGCGAGCTGTGGGGTAGGGTGGCTGACCCGTCGCTGCCTTGGGGCATGCTGTTCAGAGGCGGCGGGCCGCTGCCGCGCCACCCGTCGCAGGTGTACCAGTTTTTGCTCGAAGGTTTGCTGCTGTTTGTGCTGTTGTGGCTGTACGCACGCAAGCCCCGCAAGATGGGCCAAGTATCAGGCGCGTTTTTGTTCGGCTACGGCGTGTTTAGGTTCATTGCAGAATTCTTCCGCGAGCCCGACGCGCACCTGGGCATATTGCAGCTGGGCATGAGCATGGGCCAGTGGCTGTGCGTGCCGATGATTGTGGGCGGAGTTGCGCTTTGGGCTTGGGCTTCTAAGCAGGGCAAAACTGCTTAAAAAGGCTGTCTTTAGGTGCTTTTTAGGGCTGGGTGTCAATAAATACGGGCGCGAGCAGCTACTAAATTAATAGTAGGCAGGGTTTGAATCGCGCCCGGTAAATGCGGGTCAGAAGCCCGCCGAATGCGTCAGGCGTGATATGATTTGTCATGCCTGAAGGAAAGATTGTTGACGACACCAATCGGATTCCCGACAAACGCGGCAACGGCATTCTTCGGCGAGAAATTTGGGTGAACAGTAGCGGTCAAGTGGTTCGGTACAACTTGGCTTACATCAATGCAGCCCTACATAGCGGCGACAACGGCCGAGTCGTTGGTTATGACAATGCGCATGGCTATCACCACCGACATTATTTCGGCGTGGTGACGCCCGTGGCGTTTGTTAATTTCGACAAGATGGAAGAGCAATTTCAAGCTGATTGGTTCGCTTTGCGGCCAATAAAAAGGAAATCGATATGAAAAAAATCTCAATTATTGTTGCTGATGAAAGCGAATTCTTTGCGCGCGGTAAGCGGTTGGCGTCGTTGGCCGACGCGGGTAAGCCCATACCCAGTGAGTCGGTGATCAGTTTTGGTGACCCGGCTGATTTGCTAAAAATGTTGACACCTGCCCGCCTGGCGCTGATGAGCGCAGTCAAAGCCCAGCCTGACTCCATCACCGCCATTGCAGAGCGCCTGCATCGTGACCGCAGCGCCGTTAAGCGTGACGTAGACAGCTTGCACAAAGCGGGACTTTTGGCTGTTGAGCAAACCGTACTGGCTGGGCACGGCATGATGAAGAGGGTGAGCTTGGCGGCGCAGAAGATGCGGCTTCAGGCGGAGTTGGTTTAGCTTTGACATTTGCGTTGCCGGCCTCGCACCTATGGAAAGCAACTCACGCATGAAACAAGAAATGCAGACGATGCTCGATGGTTTCATAGCCCAAACCAGCTTAGAGCGAGTAGGGATCGTGCGAAATACATGCCTCGCAGCCTCCGCGCTCTCTACAGCGATCTTGATAGCGCTTACGCAAGTCGGGGCTAAGGAACTATCTCTGCA
>JANOWB010000407.1:0-5725 GCA_031417695.1 Polaromonas sp. | reverse complement strand
CTTCAAGCTTCCGTCTGCCTGCAGCTGGTTGTAGCGCAGCGCCACTTCGGCCTGCTTTTCAAGTCGCTCAAGGTTGGCGTTCAGCTCGCGCAAAATGTCTTCCACGCGGGTCAGGTTCTCGCGCGTGCCTTCAAGGCGATTGGCGGTTTCGCGGCGGCGCTCTTTGTATTTTGAAACGCCCGCGGCTTCTTCTAAAAACAGGCGCAACTCTTCGGGCTTGGACTCAATGATGCGGCTGATGGTGCCCTGGCCAATGATGGCGTAAGCGCGTGGGCCCAGGCCGGTACCCAAAAACACGTCTTGCACATCGCGGCGGCGCACCGGCTGGTTGTTGATGTAGTAGCTTGAAGTGCCGTCACGGGTCAGCACGCGTTTAACGGCGATTTCAGCAAACTGGCCCCACTGGCCGCCAGCCCGGTGGTCAGCGTTGTCAAACACCAACTCTACGCTGGAGCGGCTGGCGGGTTTGCGCGTGGTGGTGCCGTTAAAAATAACGTCTTGCATCGACTCGCCGCGCAGCTCGGATGCCTTGCTTTCACCCAGCACCCAACGCACGGCGTCCATGATGTTGGACTTGCCGCAACCGTTGGGGCCCACCACGCCCACCAATTGCCCCGGCAGCACAAAGTTGGTGGGGTCAACAAACGACTTGAAACCCGAGAGCTTGATGGAATTTAAACGCAAAAGACAACCCGTTTTTGTTATATAAGCTGTTGATTCATAACGCTTTGCAGCCGCAAAAGGCTTGAGGCGTTAAAAATCGCATCGCACGATGTTACCCGAGCCGGTAGCCGGTAAAACGGGCGAAAACCGCCTTAGAAACCTCGGCTAGCTTTTGAGTCGCCGAACAATCAAGGCCAGCGCCAGCAACGCAAAAGCCGTAAAGCACAAAAACGACCAATTGGCGATGGACAAGCCCAAAAATGTCCAGTCAATTTTGGTGCAGTCGCCACTGCCTTTGAAGATCATGGGAATCAAGCGCTTAAGCGGAAAGGTTTCGACCATGCCGTAAAAGTCGCGCCCGCAGCTGGCAATTTCTGGCGGGTACCACTGCAGATAACTTTGCCGCGCCGCCACAAATGCGCCCGCTACACTGGTGATAAAAAGCAAGATACTTCCCAGCACCACAGTTGCTTTTTTGCGAAAAAACGCCGCACCGCCTGCAATCAGTGCTACCAAAATCAAAGCATAGCGCTGCACGATGCACATGGGACAAGGCTCCAGGCCCACGACGTGCTGCAGGTACAAACCGAAAGCCAGCATGCCCAGGCAGGCAGCGCAAATCACAAAAAAGACGCGGCTGGCGGAATAGTCAGAGTAGGTAGTCAACATGGAATGAACAAGGTTTGAACAGAAAACAAAATATTCAGGCGGATGTAGCGTGACGCAAACTTAGCAAAGCATAAACAAGACTCGATTGTCTGCGTACTGCAAGCGGTCACGGTGTTTAAGGTCAAAAATGCCTCAAAAGCCCACAATAGAGAATGTTTTAGGTCTATAGCTCAATAAATACGGGCGCGAGCAGCTACTTAATTAATAGCAGTTAAGAGTCATTGCAAACACGATGTTACTCAATACGCACCCAGCTTGCGGAGCAGCAAGGCGAGCGGGCGCATCGCCTAAGCGACAAACCCTGTGACGTAAGCAGCATTGGTTGCGGTATCGTGCAGAAAGCAAGCCTCACGGAGACAAAAACAATGCAAAGCCTGACTGGCCTCGACGCCACTTTTTTATACCTTGAATCACCTGAAATGCCGATGCACGTGGGCTCGTTTGCTCTGTGCGGGTTGCCTGTGGGGTTTAAAGGCAGCTTTCATAAAGCGGTGATCGAGCACATCACCAAGCGCATGCACTTGGCGCCGGTGTTTAGCCGCAAGCTGGTTTTTATGCCAATGGACCTGGGCCACCCGCTGTGGGTAGAGGCCGATTCAGTCGACATGGGTTTTCATATTCGCCGGGCGGATTCAGCCAAAAAAGGCGCCGCCCCCATGACACTGGCTGAGGCGCACAAGCTTTGCGCGCAATTGCATGGCGAACTGATTGACCGCAACTTTCCGCTTTGGGAGTTTTATATTTTTGACCGCATCAAATTGCCCGACGGCAAATTGGTGGCAGGGTTTTTCTCAAAAATTCACCACGCCGCGCTCGACGGCAAAGGTGGCGTTCTGCTGGCCAATGCCCTGCTGGACGTCACCCCCATACCGCGCGAAGTAGCGCCGCCCGACGCCAAGCGGCGCGGCCCGCGTGAGGCAGACTTAAAAATCAGCAAAATGATTGGCACGGTGTTTTCAAGCTCGTTGGGGCAACTGGTCAAGGCCGCAAAACTGTTGCCGTCAGCGGCAGGTTCGCTCGGCGCGTCGCTTGCCAAGCGCTCGCCGGTAAGCGAGGCAAAAACCAGCAAGATACCGCTCAAGCTGGCGCCGCCTACCGGCTTTAATACGGGCGTGTCTGTGGGCCGGGTGTTTGCCGTAGCCAGCGCGCCGCTGGCTGAATGCAAGGCCATCGGCAAAGCCGTTGGCGGCTCGTTCAATGACGTGGTGCTGTGGATTTGCTCTACCGCGCTGCGCAGCTATTTAACGCAACACCACAATTTGCCTAAAAAATCGTTGGTGGCCGCCATGCCTGTGTCGCTGCGCGAAAGTGGGCAGGTAGACGCCACCAATTTGGGCAACCAGGTCAGCATGAGTTTGGTGGATTTGGGCACGAACTTGGCCAACCCCATCAAGCGCATGAACGCCATCATGACGTCGACCGGCAAGGTAAAAGCGTCTGTGCAGTCGCTTAAAGGGTTGCTGCCTACCGACTACCCCTCCCTGCTGGCGCCGTGGCTGGTGGGCGGCGCGGCCAAAATGGCACTGAACGCGGCGGGCAAAAGCAATTTGTTCACCCGCCTGCCGGTAATGGCCAACCTGGTGATTTCAAACGTGCCGGGCGCCCCCATGCCTTTGTTTTTGGCGGGCGCTCAGTTTTTAACGTTTCACCCGGTGTCGATCATCGTGCACGGCCTGGCGCTCAATATCACAGTGCAAACCTATGCTGGCCGGGTTGATTTTGGCATCGTGGCAGACAAAAAAGCGCTGCCCCATGCCAATGACTTGGCCAAGGCCATTGAAGCTGCGTTTCGCGAAGCAATGGTGTTAATGGGACCAGTTGCGCAGGAAGTAAGTGCAGTCAGTTCAGTCGCCCCAGTCACCAAAGTGACGAAATCAGATTCAATACCCCTAACGCCCAAAAAGCCAAGCGTGAAACGCGCTGCAAGTGGTTCAAAATCTACCGCAACCAAAGCACTCAAATCCAAACTAACTTCCACCCCTCATGGCAAGCCAGTCGTCAAGAAAATCAGCAAACGTGCAGTCAGTGTCTAACCAAAGCTTTAACCCCAGCGAAATGCTGCATAGCGAGCCGCCCAGCGCCTGGCTAATGGCGCTTGAAGTGCGTGCCTTTTGGGAGTTTGGCGCGCTGCTGCCAAGCTGGCCGTTTTTGTCCCGCGCGCCCAGAGGCGACGGCCACGCCGTGATGGTGTTCCCGGGCTTGTCGGCCAACGACGCCTCGACCGTACCGCTGCGCTACTACCTGCAGTCGCTGGGCTACAGCCCTTGGGGTTGGGCGCAGGGCTTTAATTTTGGGCCGCGCGCTGGCGTGCTTAACGAAGCCAAAGACAACCTGGTGCGCACCTTTGAAAGCACGGGCCGCAAAGTGAGTTTGATTGGCTGGAGCTTGGGTGGCGTGTATGCGCGCGAACTGGCCAAAGAGCTGCCGCACATGGTGCGCGGCGTGATCACGCTCGGCACGCCGTTTGCAGGCTCACACAAGTCCACCAACGCGTGGCGCGTGTACGAACTGACCAGCGGCCGAAAAATCGAACGCGAAGCTGACCACTACGACCTGCCTGCTGCGCCGCCAGTGCCAACCACCAGTATTTATTCGCAAAGCGATGGCGTAGTCGCCTGGCAAGCCAGCATTCAAAAGGCCAGCAAAGCCAACCCGCACACTGAAAACATCGAAGTGCTGGCCAGCCATATTGGCCTGGGTCTGAACCCCAGCGCGTGGTGGGCGGTAGCTGACCGGCTGAGCCAGAGTGAAGGGCAATGGAGAGCGTTTGCGCGTGGCGACAGGGGCCGCATTCATGGTTTGATCTACCCCGACCCGGTTCGCAAAAAGTAGCTGATTCCGGTTGCTATGAATTAAATAGCTGCTTGCGCCTGTATTTGTTGGGCTACCGGCACTATCTTCTTGAATCTAATGAAAAAGCTATTTCTGATCAGGCTCTGATCGCGGCGTTTGCATCGCCGCGTCAAGGGCTTGTTTGAATTGCTGCTGAGTTTGTGCAGGGGTTGGCTTTGAAGCGTCAGCTGCGTTGGGCACAAGCTGTTTTTTAGCCAGCAGGCCTATTGTCAGCAGCACGCCCACCAAACCCAAAACACTGAAAATACCGCGCATATTTGACCTTGGTTTGTCTTGGTTTGTCTTGGCTTATTTGAGTTATGGGGTCTTGACCGCTGGCTTGACGGCCGAATTCGCTGCTGGTTTGGCGCTGTCCATCCACGACACCAGCGCCCGCTGGTTGTCATTTCCGGCAGCATACAGCGCGCGCATCGCATCAAAAGCCTCGGGCCGGTGCTGATTGACTTTGATCTTGCACTGCAGCGTTAGCACCCGCAGTTCAAACGCCACGATGCCATTCATCATTTTGTGCTGGTAGTCTTCCCCCAGGCCGCGCCACTGCCCGGCATAAGCTGGGTCATGGTCTGCTATCAGGTGCTTGAGCAAGCGGTCCTTGTCGTCAAAGGTTTCAATGATTTTGGCCTCAACCGTGCAGTGCACCATCACGTAGTTCCACGTCGGCACGCGCACCAGGTCGGGGTACACACGCGGCGTCATGTAAGCGTGCGGGCCCATAAACGTAACCACCGCTTTTGGCCGCGCGGACAGGTAACGCCAGTGCGGGTTGGGTTTGGCGCAGTGGCCCAGCAGTGTTGTCTGATCGCTTTCAACCAGCAAATGCAGCGGCAGTGGCGTGATGTAGGGCAGGCCCTCGTCGTCAGTGGACACAAGGCTGGCAAACGGATGCGCCTGCATCAGTTCGTGAGCTGCAGCGGGGCTTTTGGCGGCAAATTGGGGCGGAAGGTACATGCCTGATCGTTCGTTTGAAGGTTTTGCCCCGTTTGACTCACAGTGCATGTTGATATATATTGGCATGCATCACTACCCAAGGACAAGTCTGATGAGTTCAATGGTTTTAACCCAAGTTTACCTAGAGCCTTCGCAAAAACAAGCGCTGACCAGCCAAGCCAAAAAATCAGGCCGCAAGGTGTCTGAAATCATGCGCGACGCGGTTGACGCTGCCATTGCTGGCGTAACGCTGGAAGAAATTCAAACGCTCGATCTGGGCACCCAGCGCGCTCAAGGCGACATCAGCGCCATGCTGACCGACCTTAAAGGCAACACTACCGAGCACACAGCCTTCATGCGCGAAATTGCCAAATTGCAAAAAGCCGCCGCCAGGGAATTTGCATGAGCGTGCTGACCGATGTGCTGGACAGATTGACGGACATTTCGTCACTGCGCACACAGGTTACCGAATTGATTCAACAGCAACGCGAAATGCGCGGGATTATGTTGAGCCAGCAACGTGAGCTGGCAGAAGTGCGGGGGCAGTTGAAGGCGCTGATTCAGATGCAGGGGGCAGCGCGGAAATAGCTAGTCCAGTTCAGCAAAAAGGCCC
>JANOWB010000406.1:0-15483 GCA_031417695.1 Polaromonas sp. | reverse complement strand
AAGGCAGCTTTTTTGTGGAAGGGCAAATCGCCAAACTCATGTACTGGGCGCTTCACAAGCAGCACCAACTGGCGCTGGGCGGGGTGAAGAAAACGGCGTTGATTACGCTGTCTGAGCTGCTAGACCGCACGCACCGCCCGCGCATCAAACTGCATTGATTTCACACATAATCTAGTCTTCAAAAACCTGACGGAGAACGCGATGGCAAAAGGTCAACAAAACACCAGCAAGATGGTTAAAAAACCGAAAAAAGACACATCGCCTCCAAAAGCCGTGTCGCCTGACGCCGTGCGCCCAACCATCGTCACGCAGGTGCCGGTGCGGGGCAAATTGAAGAACAAGTGATAAAGCCTGACCAGCCTGAAAACGTTCAGGCTGGCAACCCTTTGCATGGGGTAACTCTGGAAACCGTAGTCACCGCTTTGCAGGCCCATTACGGTTGGGACGAGCTGGGCCAGCGCATTCCGATTCGCTGCTTTCAAAGCGAGCCCAGCGTCGCGTCGAGTCTGAAGTTTTTGCGCCGCACTCCGTGGGCGCGTGACAAGGTTGAAGGCCTGTATTTGTTTATGCTGCGCGAGGTCAAGCGCACCAGCCCGACTGTTCACAACTTTCCCCCGCCCAAAGCAAAAGCTACCGGTGTCTGACCACCCTGCCGGCCTGCAAACGATTCATGCCGATGCGCACTTGTTGGTGCTCAACAAACCCAGTGGCCTGCTGTCAGTACCGGGCAAGGGCGACGACAAACAAGACTGCTTGAGTGCGCGAGCCGAGGCGCACTACCCCGGCGCTTTAATTGTTCACCGGCTGGACATGTCGACTTCTGGCCTGATGTTGATGGCGCGCAGTGTGGCCATGCAAACCGCACTGAGCAAACTGTTTGAGGCGCGGCAAATCACCAAGCGCTACATTGCGGTGGTTGACGGGCATTTGGCTATTCAAGCCGACTGGCAACTGATTGACATGCCGATTGCACTCGACTGGCCACGGCGGCCGCTGCGAATCATCAGCCTTGATGGCGGCAAGCCCAGCCAAACTCGCTGGCGGGTGGTCAGCCACGATCCACAAGCAAACACCACCCGGCTTGAGCTAGAGCCGATTACCGGTCGCTCGCACCAATTGCGCGTGCACCTGAAAGCGCTGGGCCATGCAATCTTGGGCGACGCACTGTATGCGCCGCCCGACGTTCAGGGCAAGTCGGCACGCTTGCTGCTGCACGCCCGTGAGTTGCAATTCAAGCACCCGGTAAACGGCGAGCAGATGGGTTTTGTAAATGACGCCGAATTTTAGGAACTTCAACATGCGCCAAAGTGTCGTACAGCCTTGACAGGAGATGCCCATGCCACATTGCCGCCCGCTCTACTTGCCAATCACACATCTACCGCGCCGCACCGTTGCAGCCGCATTGGTCATGGCCCCTGCCTTGTGGCTGGGCGCACGTGCACAGCCTACGCTTAAGCTGCGCGCCACACCCGCCCAAACCGAAGGGCCGTTTTACCCGCTGTCGCTGCCCAAAGACACTGACTTTGATTTGCTGCGCAACGGCGAGCAAAACTACCCCAAAGGCCAGGCTGCCTGGGTTGAAGGGGTAGTGAAAGACACCAACGGCAAACCCATGGCGGGCGCGCAGGTCGACATTTGGCAATGCGACCACGACGGCCATTACCACCACCCTCTCGATGGCGGCAAGGCTGACCCACGCTTTCAGGGCTTTGGCCGCGTAACGGTGGGCGCTGACGGCAGTTACCGCTTTCGCACCCTGCGGCCCGTGGCTTATTCGGGGCGCACGCCGCATATTCATGTGAAGGTTAAGCTTGGCGCGCGTGAGTTGCTCACCACCCAGCTTTATGTGGCGGGCGATGCGGCCAATGCACGCGATTTTTTGTGGCGCGGTTTAAGCCCGGCTGACCAATCGGCACTCAGCGTGGCCTTCACTGCGAATGGCGACACGCTGAAGGCTTACTTTCCCATCGTGGTGCCTGGCTAGCCTGCCCGGCCTGTTTTTTGGTTTTTTCTCGACGCTGTTAACCTCGGCAGCAATAACAACTCGCGTGTCGACACTAGTACCGGTATCACTTTGACCACCCTCATCATGACTACAGCCAGCAACCCCAGTACACACCTTTTCGTTTTAACGGGCGCGTCTCGCGGCATGGGTTTGGCCATGGCGCAGCAGCTACTGGTGCCTGGCAATACGTTGCTGTGCATTTCTCGCGGCAGCAGTGAGGCGTTGGCTGCGCAGGCTTCACAGTCTGGCGGCACGTTACTGCAGTGGTCACAAGACCTGGCACTTAGTGCCCGGGCTGGTGCAAGGCTTGAGCAGTGGCTGCGCGAACAAAACGGCGCCCACTTTGCCAGCGCCGCACTGATCAACAACGCCGGTGTCGTTGCCCGTATTGGCCCACTGAGTGATGCCGATGCTGACGACCTGAGCCGCGCGCTGCGGGTGGGGCTGGAAGCACCGATGCAACTGACCAGCGCTTTTCTGCGTGCCACGCAGCAGTGGACTGGCGTGCGCAAGGTGCTTAATATTTCGTCAGGCCTTGGCCGCCGCGCTATGGCAGCCCAGGCAGGCTACTGCGCGGCCAAAGCGGGCATGGACCATTTCACACGCTGCGTGGCGCTAGACGAAGCATTAAAGGCCAACGGTGCAAAAGTGTGTTCGTTAGCGCCAGGCGTGATTGACACCGATATGCAGGTGCAATTGCGCGGCGCAAGCGCTGAAGCGTTTGCCGACCGGGCGGCTTTTGTACAACTCAAAGACAGTGGCTCGCTGACGTCGCCCGACCAGGCAGCGACCAATGTACTGGCATTTTTAGCGCGCAACGATTTTGGGAATCAAGCTGTGGCAGACATTCGCGGCTAGCTAACTGACTAATTCACGCCACAGCCGCTGGCACAGCTTTAATCTCGCTGCAAAATTGCATAAATTTCGTCTTTAACCAGCAGCCGTTTTTTCTTTAATTCTTCCAGCGCCTCATCGCTGATGGCAGCCGCGCCCAGCTCGTACTTTTTAACGTCGTGGTTGCCCTCGTCGTACTCAGCAAACAGCTTCGAAAAATGCGCATCGTTGGCTTTCAACTCACGCATTTTTTCCAAATATTCTGGAAACTCGTGAGCCAAATCGTGGTTAAGCAAATCCATGGTCAGTTCTCAATCTTGTTGTTGCCAGTGCGAAAAGCCGCCCAGCGAATAAGATTTCAGTGTGACGCCTTTGCATGGCTCGCACCATCAGACAACGCGCCGAGATGGCGGCTAGCGCAGCAGTATTGCGCTGTCAGGGCTCAATTTTCACGCCCTTCCAAAACGCGACGTGGCCTTTTATTTCTTCAGCTTCAGGCTTGGGGTTAGGGTAGAACCACACGGCGTCGGTGTTCATCTCGCCATTGACCAGCAGTGAGTAATAGCTGGCCTGGCCCTTCCAGGCGCACATGGTGTGGTGGTTGCTGAAAGTGACGTAGTCACGGTTAAGCGACGCTTCAGGAAAGTAGTGGTTGCCCTCCAGCACCACGGTGGTATCACTCTCGGCGATGGTGGTGCCGTTCCAGATTGCTTTCATGGGGTGTGTCCTGCTGCTCGGGTTGTAAGAGTTAAAAACTCCCCCACTTTAACGCCGCAGGCAAAACAGCGCCGTACCGCATCGGCTAATCGTCACCTTTGTGTTTGCCCTTACCGTTGCCGTTGCCGTGATGCTTGTCTTTTTTCTGCTTGTATTCTTTGCCCTCTTTGTATTCTTTGTTCTTTTGGTACTGCACGCGTTCAAAGTTGTCGTCACCGTCGACTTTGACAAAGTAAACCGGCCTGCCGCAGGCGTTGTACCGGCCGCAATGCTTTGACCACTTTTTGGCGTGGCCCGGCGGCACATGTAGGTAAAGCGGCTGCTGCTGCACGTAGGCAGGTTGCTGAACGATGATGATCGGCTGCTGGTAAATCACCGGCGGTGGCGGTGCGGTGCCAATTTCAATTCGGCCGTACACGCCCGGAATCAGCGCGCCTTCTACCGATGCATTGGCATACGGCGTGGCAGCAATTGCCACGTTGGCGGCAACAGCCAGCAGCGTGACACCCACCACCGCTATCCACGCCAGCAGAGGCCTGCCCTTGCGGCGCAATAACGAGCTGCCAAGGCCGAGCTCAGGCGGCTGTTCAAAGTAAGTTTCGAGCGGGTGTTGTTGTGCATTTTTCATTGTTAACTCCAGTCATCCAGGTAATTGGACTATTGTTAACAACAACGGCTCACTACCCGTGTAGGACGACGTCAACTTGTAAGCAAATGACGCATCTATCGTCTTTTGCTTACATGATTCGTTCAGCTCAGGCGTAGCGCTCGCGCGCCAGCGCCGCACCCAAACCCAAGGCGTGCAGCTTTTTAATCGCAATTTCACGGCTCATCGGCGCAAGGCCGCAATTGGTGCAGGCAATCAAGCGGTCTTTTGGCACAAACTCAAGCGCCTTGCCAATGGTGTCTGCAATCTGCTCAGGCGTTTCGATCTCATCGCTGGCCACGTCAATCACGCCGACCATCACATCTTACCTGCCAGTAACGCCATTAGGTGCGGCGGCACATGGGAGTGGTAGCACTCCAGGCTGACCTGCTGAATGCTGCTTTTGGCCAGTGCGGGCAATACTTCTTCATACTGCCGCCACTGCTCGCCCAGTGTTTTTTTCCAGTCGTCGTTGGCCTTGATGCCGTAGCCATAGCAAATGTGTACGGCGGTTGTGCAGGTTAAGCCGCGCGCAGCGACTTCAAGCGCCTTGACGCCCCAGTCAGCGGCTTCTTTCATGTAGACATTGAACGCGGGCTCATCAAACTGAATGATGTCTACGCCATCGGCTTGCAGCGCCAGCGCTTCTTGATTTAGCAGCTCAGCAAAGGCCATCGCCATTTTGATTTTGTCGCCGTAGAACTGATCAGACACGGTGTCCACAATCGTCATGGGGCCGGGCAGTGTGAACTTGATTTTTTTCGCCGTGTGGGCCCGCAGCAATTGCGCCTCAGCCGCATGCACGCGGCCTTTTAATTTGAGCGTAGACACCACTTGCGGCACCATGGCGTCGTAGCGGTTGTTGCGAATGCCCATTTTGACCTTGTGATCAAAGTCAATGCCCTCGACTTGCTCTAAAAAACCGTGCACAAAATGCTGACGCGACTGCTCGCCGTCACCAATCACATCCAGCCCCGCATCTTCTTGTGCCTTGATCCACAGCAGCGTTGCGTCAGCTTTGGCTTGGCTTAACTCTTCGCCCTCGGCCTTCCATTGTGGCCAGAGTTTGTTGGTTTCGGACAGCCAGGCGGGTTTGGGCAGGCTGCCGGCGATGGCGGTGTTAAAAAGTTGGGTGGTCATGGGCTGGGTTGTCTCGTTTGTAGTTAAAAATTGAATGCTGCACAACCCGATTCGACTGCGAATAATCGCTGTGCACGCTTATTATAAAAACTCGCGCGCCAGCAATTCATAAGAGTGCCGCTGCACGGCTTCGTCATGCGCCCAAGTGATTACCACCAGCTCATCAACTTCAAGCGACTCAGCTAGCGCCCGCAGCTTGGAGGCTACCTGTGGCCCACTGCCCACCAGCGCGTTGGCGCGAAGCTGGTCTATCTGCACCTGCTCAGCCGCGCTATAGGGCTGCGCGGCAACGTCTTGGGGCGACGGCAACGGCCCCAGCGCACCCTTGTTACGGTCAAGCTTCCACCGCTCTCGGCTTGAAAACTGGTGCCACGCCTCAGCCTCAGTGTCAGCGGTCAATGCCCACACGCACAGCACGGCTTGCGGCTTGGGGTGCAACGCGCTGGGGCGGTACAGCTGCCGATACAAATCCAGCGCTTGGTGTGCACCCTGCCCGTCAGTAATGAAGTACGCAAAGGCATAAGGCAAGCCGTAGTGCGCGGCAAGTTGCGCGCCATAGTCAGAGCTGCCCAACATCCACAGCGTAGGGCTGGTCGGCCCGGTGGGGTTGGCGGTAACGCCGTGGCCGGGGTGGCCGACGGGCAGGTCGATGCCCTCCCGACCAGTTACCCACGCCTGAAGTTCCCGCACCTGAATCGGAAAATCATCACTTGACTGCTGCGGGCTTTGCCGCAAAAGCCGCGCCGTGCGCATGTCTGAGCCCGGTGCGCGGCCTACGCCCAAGTCGATGCGGCCCGGTGCCAGCGCTTCAAGCACCCGGAACTGCTCAGCCACTTTTAGCGGTGCATAGTGCGGCAGCATCACGCCCGCGCTGCCGATGCGAATACGGCTGGTGGTGGCGGCAATGGCAGCCATCAATACTTCAGGGGCAGAGCCCACAATGCTCGGGTGGCCGTGGTGTTCACTCACCCAAAAACGGTTGTAGCCCAGTGCCTCTGCATGTTGCGCCAGGCTGAGGGTTTGGCGGATGGATGCGTCTTCGCCTCGACCCATTGCGGAAACGGATTGGTCTAAAACTGACAATTTGATGGACATGCGAAGACTATAGCCAGCGCAGTTAACCTGAGCCGTGCTGCGCTCTGTTCCAATATACGCATCAGTATTTAAAAAAAGAAGATTGCCATGGCACTAAAAGCCACTATTTACAAAGCCCAGTTGGCCATTGCCGACATGGACCGCGGCGTGTACGCAGACCACAACGTCATCATTGCCCGGCACCCGTCAGAGGCCGACGAGCGCATGATGATTCGGCTGCTGGCCTTTGCATTGAATGTGCCCGTTGACGACAAGAACGGCAAGCTGGACTTTGCCAAAGACCTGTGGGACGTAGACGAGGCCGCGCTATGGCACAAGGACTACGCCGAGCAAATTTTGCACTGGATAGACGTGGGCCAGCCCGACGACAAACGCCTGATGAAAGCAGCAGGTAAGGCAGACCGCGTTACGGCCTACAGCTTTTCAAGCAGCACGCCGGTGTGGTGGAAAGGGATAGAGACCAAACTCACCCGCGCCAGCAACCTCGTGGTGTGGCAGATTGAAGCGGCGCAAAGCCAGGCGCTGGCCAAGCTGGCCGAACGCAGCATGCAATTGCAAGTGACTGTGCAAGACGGCACGGTGTGGATGAGTACCACAGCTGATTCAGTCGAGATCACGCCGAAGCGGTTGACGGCTGGGGGTTAAGGGCTTGGCGCTGACTTGCAGTCGCTACTAATTCAGGAGCTGCTTGCGCCCGTATTCATTGGCCTAAAGTCACTTTTAATACCTTAAAACGGCTGTTTTTGGGGTCTCAAGCTGCTTTTTGACTCAGCGTTGACTGGCTGGTTGCCTCAAAGCGCAGTTTTCATGCGGATTTCACCTATGTTTTAGGGCTTTTGGCCGACGACTGTGTGCGCGAGCAGCTATGAAAATAGGAGCGAATCAATTGAAATTTGATCCGATTGTTGTCAATTGGCATGTTATCGCTCATGACTGACACGCCTGAGACGAAGAACGCACCACCAAGACGCGCTTACTGCGACAACCTCAAAAAGATAGTATGTCCAAGGTACGCCATTAGACGCGACAGCAAGGCCGACACACAAAAGCAAACCGAGGCTGGCAGCACCCCAAAGGTACACAGCCCATCTGGAGTTGCAATAGAACGCGACACAAGCCGTCAGGCTCAGCACGCTAATAGCGCCCACGGCGACACATAGAAAAACGAGCGTAGGGTAGTACCCACGCAATTCAGGTAAGTACGGGAGGTCTGCGGGCATCGGCGGACGCAACGCTTCGGTAGCCATGTACAACGCGTAGCCCGCCATCAAGGCATGGACAAGAAAGTACACCCCAAGCGTACCGACCATGACCGCAAGCCACTGCCGCTCCTTCATGAACGATGACATCGAAGTCCAACAGCGCGCGTAGCGCGACTGTTGGAACGCCCACTTAAATTTCTTGCTGATCGCGCATTTTGAACCAGCCGAATCTCCAGCTTGCAGCCAAGCGCCTCGGCATATCTGGACAGGGTCGCCAGAGAAGGTGAATGTTTTCCGCTGCCTGATTCCATCCGGGCCACCGCAGACTGCGTGGTGCCGATCTTTTCCGCTACCTGCGCCTGGGTCAGCCCCTGCGAAGCTCTGGCTCTCAAGAATTCATCCAACAGCGCAAACTCGTCTCCCAGCTTGTCGTATTCGGCTTTCACCTCGGCGTTACCGAGTGCCTTGGTGCGTAGTTGCTTATGCGTCAACATCTTTCCACTCCTTCATGCGCTTGCGCGCCACTGCTAGCTCTTTGGAAGGTGTTTTGTCTGTTTTTTTCACGAACTGATGGAGCATGACAATTTGCCGCCCTACAAGAGTGCAATAAAACACTCGACCCCCATTCACGGGACTACTTCACGCGATTTCAAGCGCAGCTCAAAAAGGCCTGCGCTCATGGCACGCGTGTGGGGCATACCCAAATCAGGACCAAATTCCAGCATTCGATCAGTGCAATGAAAGTACCTTGCCAAAATTCCCTTTGGCAATGCAAGCACCTCCTGCTGCAGCTTTTCATCGTGGTATTTGATTTCCCAATTCATGTTTTAAATATAGCATATTTGCTATAAATGAATGGCCTCAATGCATGCAGATTTTCGGCTTTTCAACCGCTGGACGCTCTGACCGTTTTGGCTTCAGGCTGCTGAAATCACTATTAATTCAGGAGCTACTTACGCCCGAATCCAATGGGCTACAAGCACCTTTAACATCTAAAAATGGCTTTTTTAGCAATTTTTGATGCTTTCAGGCCGTTTTAGAACCAGCGTCTGCCAGCTCCGCCTCTTGCAGCGCCCGCCACATGACCTTGCCTGCGCCGCTTTTTGGCAGTGCGTCAACGAATTGCACCACGCGGGGGTATTTGTAGGCGGCCATGTTGTCTTTGCACCAGGCAATGATTTCGTCGGCGCTGACCGTGTCTTTGAACGCCGCGCGCAGCACGACCACGGCTTTGACTGACTCGCCGCGGTACGCATCCACGGTTGAAATAATGCATGCTTCCTGGATCGCGGGGTGCTTGAACATTAGCGCTTCGACTTCTGCCGGCCACACTTTAAAACCTGACGCGTTGATCATGCGTTTTAGGCGGTCGGTGATAAAAAAGTAGCCGTCTTCGTCGACCCGACCCAAATCGCCTGAGCGAAAAAACCGTTTGCCGTCAACCTCAATAAATGCGTCTTTGGTTGCATCAGACCGCTTCCAGTAACCGCTAAAAATTTGCGGGCCACTCATGATGATTTCGCCTTGCTCGCCTTGCGGCATTTCAAGCAACGTGGCCGGGTCAATCACCCGCGAGTCAACACCAATAAACGGTACACCCAAGCATTGCTGCTTGGTGGCGTCGTGTGGGTTGCTATGGGATGGTGCTGCGGTTTCAGTCAGGCCGTAACCTTCAGCATAGTGCAGGCCGTAGTTGTCAAACAAGCGTTGCGCCACCGCCTGCGGCATGGCTGCGCCGCCACCGCCGATGTAGACCAGGCTGCTCACGTCGAACTTGTCGAAGTTGGGGCTGGCCAGCAGGTCAATCACCATGGTGGGGATGTTCGTCCAGTGGGTGACGCGCCAGCGCGAAATCAGATGCCCGGCCAGCTCACGATCCCAGCGCGGCATGATGACCAGCGTTGCGCCGCCATAAATAGTGGCGTGCATCACCGACACATGGCCGGTAATATGAAACATGGGCACAACAGACAAAATCACGCTTTCAATCGTGGCGCTGCCCCACAGCGCGGTGCCTACTGCGTTGTGCATGATGGACGCGTGCGTGTGCATGCAGCCTTTAGGCAAGCCGGTGGTGCCGCTGGTGTAGGGCAGCACGGCAAGGTCTTGGCCCTTGGCCGTTGGCTCAGGCAAATTCAACGCTGATTGTTGAACAGCATCCAGCCACTGCACCACCGTGCCGTTGGGTAAAACCGGCAGCGCGTGCCGCGTGCCAAGCCAGTCGCGCCAGGCGGCGGGCATCATTTCTTCAGGGGTGGCGTCAAAATCAAAGCCGTCGCGCAAATGGGTCACGACTATGCCGGTCAATTGCTCAGCGGGCTCAAGCTGTGCGTTGGCTTTGGCCAGCTCACTGGCCAGGTCTGCCGAAGTGATGGCTACCTTGGCGTCGGGGTCCAATATGTAATGCTTGAGCTCTTCTGCCCGGTTCATGGGGTTGACCGGCACCACCACCGCGTCAATCCGCAAGATCGCAAAGCAGGCAATCACCCACTGCGGCGAGTTTTGCATGTTGAGCACCACTCGGTCGCCTTTTTTAACGCCTAAATTAACCAGTGTGGCGGCCAGCGATTCGGCCTGTTGCACCACTTGGGCGTACGTGTAGATTTGCTCAAAAAACACCAGCGCGGCTTTGTCTGGAAATCGCAGACTGGACACCGCCAGGTTGTGCCACAGCGAGGTGGCTGGCGGCGTGATGCTTTTGGGCACACGCGTTGGCCAGATGGCGTAGTAACGTTGATGGGTTGGGAATGACAAAAAATACTCCAAGAGTTGCTGCTAGCCTACCCGCAGTTGGCCGTTGGTGCATCGGGGAAGGGCCTGATGGGACAGTGTGTATGGGGTTGTGCGACTGAATCCGCAACCGGTACGGTGCATCCCCTCCGCTCATGTCCTCCGCCCCTTTGGGGCTCCTCCTTGACTTCGCTGCGGGGCATACACCGTACCGTTTGCTTGACAGTGTGTTGTGTTCAAACTTTATGCAGAAGACAGGTGTCAAAGTGGGCGGGCTGCTGATGCGTTTTGCGTAGGTCAAGGAGGAGGGCCATAGGCCCGGGGGACACGAAGCAAAACGGATCGGCAGCCCGCTCGCGCGCCGTCAAGTCGATCACAAGAGCTGCGGCATGCATCAAACCCCCAGCGGCAACCGCGTCGTGTTTTTAACCTCTTCCATCACCGCGTAAGTTCGCGTTTCACGCACGCCGGGCAACTGCCACAGCGCACTGCCCGCAAATGCGCGGTAGGCGGCCATGTCGCGCATGCGGGTTTTCAGCAAGTAGTCGAACCCACCCGCCACCATGTGGCATTCGGTGATTTCGGGGTACACCTGCACGGCCGCTTTGAAGGCATCAAACACGTTGGCGGTGGTGCGGTCTAGCAGCACCTCTACAAACACCGTCAGCCCCAAGCCCAATTTAATCGGGTTCAGCCGCGCCTCATAGCCCAACAAATAGCCGTCCCGGGTCAAGCGCTGCACGCGTGCCAGTACCGCTGTGGGCGACAGCGCCACCACTTCCGCCAGCTTTAAATTACTAATGCGCCCATCGGTTTGCAACGCGTTCAAAATGCGTATATCGAGGCGGTCTAAGTCGGTGGTTGAAGTTGTCATAAGTAGTGAACTATACGGTTAAATCGACTTTATTAGTGAATAAATTTAACTATATGCATTAAAAATAGTGCATCTGACAACATTAATTTTAGAACCGCTTATGCTCAACTTACCCACTCACCCACAACGCTTGCCCACACCCTATCGCACCGAAGCAGAGGTTGTAAAAGCCCATTTGCAATCACTAGGTGACGCGCTGAATTGGGCAAACGCTGCCGAAACTGCCAAGCCTTGGGTGGCCGCAGTGCGCGCCAACCCGCCACCGTTTTGGGCGATGGAAAGTTTGCTCAAGGAATACCCAATATCCAGCGCCGAAGGCTTGGCACTGATGCGCCTGGCCGAGGCGCTGCTGCGCGTGCCCGACATGGACACCGCCATTGCTTTAACGGCCGACCAATTGGGCCGCGCTGACTTTGCGGGCAGCGATGAAAAAGCCGTGAAGGTGCTGGCGCGTTTGTCGTCTACCGCAATTGGCTTGTCGAAGAAGTTTTTGCCTTCTTCTGATGGCGGTGGTGGCGGCAACTTCGGTGCTGGCGGCGCCTGGAGCAAACTAGGCGCCCGCACCGTAGTGGCCGCCACGCTGCGCGCCGTGCAACTGCTGGGCAAGCAATTTGTATTGGGCCAAACCATAGCCGACGCAATGGATGAAGCAGCAAGCGCCAAGAAAAAACAAAGCGGCCTGCGCTACAGCTATGACATGTTGGGTGAAGGCGCGCGCACCGAGCGGGACGCGCAGGCCTATTTGGCCAGCTACACCAACGCTATTACTTCAATAGCTGCTCGCACCCGTATTGATTGCGCTTGCGAGCTAAATGATGGTATTTCTATCAAATTAAGTGCTCTGCACCCGCGTTTTGAGCACACCCAGCACGCACGGGTGATGGCAGAGCTGGTGCCGCGCGTGTGGGGACTGTGTGAGCTGGCCGCACGCGCCAACATCAACCTGACGATTGACGCTGAAGAAGTTGACCGGCTTGAGTTGTCGTTAGACGTATTTGAGGCACTGGCCGCGCTGGTGTCCCTGCACTACCCCGAGTGGCGCGGCTTTGGCCTGGCGCTGCAGGCGTACCAAACCCGAGCGCTGGACCTGGTGCAACACGTGATTGTGCTGGCCCGCAAACACAAACTGCGCCTGATGTGTCGGCTGGTTAAAGGCGCGTACTGGGACTCTGAAATCAAACGCGCCCAAGAGCTCGGCCTGCCGCATTACCCTGTCTTCACCCACAAAAACCACACCGATGTGGCCTACCTGGCCTGCGCCAAAGCGCTGCTGGATGCGCCCGATGCCATTTACCCGCAGTTTGCTGGGCACAACGCGGGCACGATTGCGGCCATCATGAAAATGGCCGCGGCCAACAACGCTCCATTTGAATTGCAGCGCCTGCACGGCATGGGCGAAGGCGTCTTCCGTGAGGTGCTTAAGAACCCGCACCTGGCATGCCGCATTTACGCGCCGGTGGGCTCACATAAAGACTTGCTGGCGTACCTGGTGCGCCGCCTGCTTGAAAACGGTGCCAATTCATCTTTCGTTCACCAGCTGGCGGATGAGTCAGTGGGCATGGATGAGCTGCTCACCTCGCCCTTGACGTTGCACCTTGCGCCGTCATTGCCGCTGCCAGCTGATCTGTTTGGGCTGAGCCGCAAGAACAGTGCTGGCTTGGACTTGTCAGTTGAGGCGATGCTGGCGCCGCTGCGCATCGCATGCGCAGCTACTGAAGTGCCCAGAGTAGCTATTTTCGATACACATTTGGCCTCTAGCCTATTAAATACGGGCGCGAGCAGCTATCAAAATTGGAGTAATCAACCCGTGCAGGCGCGCGCAGCTGTTTTGCGTAAAGCCGCTGACGCCATGCAACTGGCGCTGCCCATGTTCTGCGCGCTGCTGGTGAAAGAAGCGCATAAAACCCTTAGCGATGCCGTGGCCGAAGTGCGCGAGGCGATTGACTTTTTACGCTACTACGCATCTGAAGCCGAGCGCATCATGGCGCCAATCAGTTTGCCGCAGGCGCACGGCTGTGAAGCGTTTGGCATCACGGGTGAAACCAATGTGCTGCAGCTTAAAGCGCGGGGCGTGTGGCTGTGCATCAGCCCGTGGAACTTTCCGCTGGCTATTTTTGTGGGCCAGGTGGCCGCAGCGCTCAGCACGGGCAACGCAGTGATTGCCAAGCCTGCCGAGCAAACCCCCGGCGTGGCGCAGGCCGCCGTCGAGCTGCTGATTGAAGCGGGTGTGCCAGCCGGTGCGCTGCAACTGGCGCATGGCCCCGGCGACACGGTGGGCGCGGCGCTGGTGGCGCAACCGGGCTTGGCGGGCGTGGTGTTTACGGGCTCAACCCAAGTGGCCAAAATCATCAACCGCGCACTGGCTGCCAAAGACGGCCCCATCACGCCGCTAATTGCCGAGACCGGCGGCATCAACGCCATGCTGGTCGACAGCAGCGCCTTGCCTGAACAGGTGGTCGACGCCGTCATGCACAGCGCATTTAAAAGCGCCGGCCAGCGCTGCTCCGCATTGCGGCTTTTGTGTGTGCACGAATCTATTGCCGACCGCGTGATTGAAATGGTGCAAGGCGCTGCGCTTGAACTGGCCACCGGCGATGCAGCTGACCTGCAAACTGACCTGGGGCCGGTAATTGATGCTGAGGCCTTTGAAGCCATTCAAACACAGGTAAAACGCTTAAATTCGGATTCAAAAGTGCTCTTTAGCCAGGAGATACGGGCGCGAACTGCTCCTGTAAACATAGCAAATTACATTGCCAATTTAGTGCAGCCAACGGCGTTTGAAGTCAGCAGCATTGCCGCTGTGCGGGAAGAAATCTTCGGGCCGGTGCTGCAAATTGTTCGCTGGCAAGGGGACCCGCAAGACGTGATTACGCAAATAAACGCTCTGGGCTACGGCCTGACGCTGGGCATTCAAACCCGCATCGACTCACGCGCGCAAACACTGGCCACCAGCGCGCACATTGGCAACGTGTACGTCAACCGCGCCATGACCGGCGCGGTAGTGGGCTTGCAGCCGTTTGGCGGTGAAGGCTTGAGCGGCACCGGGCCAAAAGCGGGTGGGCCGCATTATTTGTATAGGTTTTGTGCAGAGCAAACTATCACAGTCAATACCACTGCTGCGGGGGGCAATGCGGCGCTGTTAAGCAGCTAAAACCCTACCTGATTTTTTAGCGCAAGTTGCCCGTATGCCCAAACGAAAACCGCCCTGGCTGCGGCCATACCGTCAGGCCATGCGGCTCGCGGCCTACGGCAATTTTGTCTACTACGCCGCTGTCGGTGTTAAAGCGGTACACCTCGCTGTCGTAGCGCCCACCTAGCCACAGGTATTTACCGTCCACGCTGATGTTGCCCATGTCCGGGCTGCCGCCGCCAGGCACTGGCCAGTTTTTAACGACCTTGCGCGTAGCAAAGTCAATCACGCTGACGCTGCCTTTTCCGTTCGGCGTACCACGAATTTTGTTGCTACCGCGGTTGGCCACATACATGCTTTTGCCGTCGCGGCTGGGGTACAAACCGTGCGCGCCTTTACCCGTTGGTATAAAGCCGATTTGTTTGAAGCTTTCACCGTCAACCACATGAACGCCGTCCACCATCATGTCGGCTACATAAAAAATCTTGCCGTCAGGCGATATGCGCACGTCTTGCGGCATGCCGGGTGTGGTGCAAATGTCAGCGCCAGTTGGGTTGGCTGGGTCGGGAATGTACTTGTCTTTTTTGCCGGGCGCGGCAATTAGGGCCAGCACATCAGGCCGGTCGAAATACGCGTTGAGCTTGAGTGTGTCGACCACCTTGCGGTTGACCAGGTCAATCTTGGTGATCGACCCGTTGAACTCGCAGGTGAACAGTACAAATTTGCCATCAATGGTGAAGTCGGCGTGGTTAATGCCCGCGCACTTGGGCGTGGGAATGGTGAACTTCATGGCCATGGTTTTGGCGTCACGAAAGTCAAGGCGTTTGTAGGCCTCAGCCACCACAATCGCGAATTGGCCGTCGGGCGACCAGTACAGGTTGTATGGGTCGTCTACCGGCACTGATTTACCCGGCTTGCCGGTTTTCGGATCAATCGGCGTCAGGCTGCCATCCAGGCGCCCTTCTGCATTGTTGGCGACCCACAGTGTTTTCAAGTCCCAGCTTGGCACGATGTGCTGGGGGTGAATACCCACGCTGAATTTATCGATGACTTTCAGCGTGTTCGGATCAATCACCGACACCGTGTTTTCGCCCCGGTTGGGCACGTAAA
>JANOWB010000405.1:0-5030 GCA_031417695.1 Polaromonas sp. | reverse complement strand
GGCGCGCCCGAGGCCGTGCCCACGCGGCCGCTCAAACCGGCGGCGGCGATGTCAATTACGCAGTTCGCAAGCTCCCGGGCTATGGAAAGTTGTCTGGCAAATCGCTAGACGAGCTTCAAGCGGGCGAACGAGTTGCCGTGGACGATGGCAAAAACGACCCTCTTGACTTCGTGCTGTGGAAATCGGCCAAGCCCGCTGAGCCCGATGACGCCAAGTGGGACAGCCCTTTCGGCAAAGGCAGGCCCGGCTGGCATATTGAGTGCTCGGCCATGAGTTGCGCGCTGCTGGGGACCAGCTTTGACATTCATGGCGGTGGTGCAGATCTGCAGTTTCCGCACCACGAAAACGAAATCGCCCAAAACGAAGGTGCGTTTGGCAAGCCCATGGCCAAGTACTGGATGCACAACGGCTTTGTCAATATTGACAACGAAAAAATGTCAAAAAGCCTGGGCAACTTTTTCACAATTCGGGAAGTGCTTAAAAAATACGATGCTGAAACCATCCGATTTTTCTTGGTGCGCGCCCACTATCGCAGCGCGTTGAACTACAGCGACGTCCATCTTGACGACGCACGTAGCGCTTTAAAGCGGCTTTACACCGCGCTGGACGGTGTCAAGCCCGCAGCCGTTGTGATGGATTGGGGTAGTCCGTTTGCCGCACGATTCAAGGCCGCGATGGACGAAGACTTTGGCACCCCGGAAGCCGTAGCCGTGTTGTTTGATTTGGCCAGTGAAGTCAACAAAACCAGCTCACCAGCGCTCGCCGGTTTGCTCAAAAATCTGGGTGCTTGCTTGGGCCTTCTGCAAGGCGACCCGGCGGCGTTCTTGCAAGCAGGCTCGGTGCTGGATGAAGCGAGTATTCAGCAACTCATTGCTCAGCGCGCGGCAGCTAAATTAGCCAAAAACTTTAATGAAGCAGACCGCATCAGGCAAGAGTTGTTAGCCCAAGGCATCGAGCTCAAAGATTCGGCTAGTGGCACGATTTGGGTCGCAAAAACATGACTTTTACCTATCATTTCAAGGTAATTGCCAATCAATACGGGCGCGAGCAGCTATGAAAAACGTAGCATCTACTGACGCGCAGCCATTGACTGCAGCAGCAATCGGCGCGCTTGAAGTGCAAGAGCTGCCCGACTATTGGCAAGAGGCCTGCAAGCACCTGGTTAAAAAAGACCGGGTCATGAAAAGGTTGATTCCGCAGTTCCCCAACACCGCTCTGCAGTCCCGTGGCGATGCCTTCAGTACGTTGGCACGCAGCATTGTTGGGCAGCAGATATCGGTGAAAGCGGCGCAAACGGTGTGGCATCGGTTCCACGCATTGCCCAAGCTCATGACACCAGCTCATGTGTTAAAACTAAAGGTCGACGACATGCGCGCTGCAGGCTTGAGCGCCCGCAAGGTTGAATACCTGGTTGACTTGTCGATTCACTTTGACAGCGGCACTGTGCACGTCAAAAATTGGCAAGCGATGGACGATGAAGCCATCATTGCCGAGCTGATCGCCATTCGCGGCATTGGCCGCTGGACGGCCGAGATGTTTTTAATGTTTTATCTGCGCCGCCCCAACGTGTTGCCGCTCGACGATGTGGGGCTGATCAACGGAATAGCCAAAAATTATTTTTCGGGCGAATCGGTTAGCCGCAGTGACGCGCGCGAAGTCGCTGCCGCCTGGGCGCCGTACTGCAGCGTGGCAACTTGGTATATTTGGCGCTCGCTCGACACAATTCCAGTTTTAAAAGACTGACAAGGACCTGCTAAATGGCTAAAAAAACCTTCCTTGATTTTGAGCAACCAATTGCCGACCTCGAGGGGAAAATCGAAGAGTTGCGCTACGTGCAAACTGAGTCAGCAGTTGATATTTCAGAAGAAATTGACCAGCTTGCCAAAAAAAGCCAGCAGCTCACCAAAGACATTTACAGTGATTTAACGCCTTGGCAAATCACCAAAATAGCCCGCCATGCCGAGCGGCCCTACACGCTGGACTACGTGCGGGAAATCTTCACCGATTTTGTAGAACTGCACGGCGACCGGCATTTTTCAGACGATTTGTCCATCGTCGGCGGCTTGGCTCGCTTTAACGGTACCGCCTGCATGGTGCTGGGCCACCAAAAAGGCCGCGACACCAAAGAGCGCGGCTTGCGCAACTTCGGCATGAGCAAGCCCGAGGGCTACCGCAAAGCGCTGCGCTTGATGAAAACCGCTGAAAAGTTTGGCCTTCCGGTGTTTACCTTTGTCGACACGCCAGGCGCGTACCCCGGCATTGATGCTGAAGAGCGCGGCCAGTCTGAAGCCATTGGCCGCAATATATTTGAAATGGCGCAGTTAGAAGTGCCCATCATCACCACCATCATTGGTGAGGGCGGCTCGGGCGGGGCACTGGCTATTTCGGTAGCCGACCAAGTCGTGATGCTGCAGTATTCCATTTACTCGGTCATCAGCCCTGAAGGCTGCGCATCGATTTTGTGGAAGACATCCGAAAAAGCAGAGATTGCCGCAGACGCGCTGGGCATTACCGCGCACCGATTAAAAGCTTTGGGCGTGATCGACAAAATCGTCAACGAGCCAGTCGGCGGCGCGCACCGCGACCACAAGCAGATGGCGGCGTTTTTAAAGCGCGCTTTAAACGATGCGTTCAGGCAGGTGAGTGATTTGAAGGTCAAAGAGTTGCTCGACAGGCGCTACGAGCGGCTGCAAAGCTATGGCCGGTTTACGGATACCAAGGCGGACAACAAGTAGTCGAGACCCATCAAGAAAGGCGGATCATGATTGAAAAAGTTGTCTTTAAAACCACGTTAAAAGATCAACCCAGCGATTTGGCTTTTTGGCTTTCTCGTTCAGTTCAGGAACGCTTTGCGGCTCTAGAATTTTTACGTCAGCAATATGTCTCAACCTTACCCATTGCTCAACAAAGACTTCAAAGAGTTTGTACAGTTTCTCAACGCCAACGCAGTTGAGTATCTGGTTGTTGGTGGCTATGCGCTGATGGCACATGGTCACCCGCGCTACACAGGTGACATTGATTTTTGGGTCGACCCTACGAGAAACAATATTGCTAACTTGCTGAAGGCGCTTACTCAGTTTGGTTTTGCATCTGTCGATTTGAAAGAAGACGATTTTTTAGTAGAGCAGGCCGTGATTCAGCTCGGCTTTCCACCCGCACGGATTGACCTCATGGTCGCCGTGAGCGGCGTTGAATTTGCTAACGCCTACAAGTCGCGGCTTGAGGTCGATTTGGACGACACGCGAATTAACGTCATCAACCGTGACGACTTCATTCGCAACAAGCTAGCTACTGGGCGGGCTAAAGATTTTGTTGACCTGAAGGAACTCGGGGTCGACGTTGGTCAATCGGACAAGTTAAAGTGACCTACGCCGTTGCCTACAGCGGCGGCGCAGACTCCACTGCCTTGCTGCTAATGCTGGCTCGGCAGTACCCCGGCCGGGTTTACGCGATTCATATTCATCACGGTTTGCAGGAAGCGGCTGATGACTTTGCAGCGCATTGTGCGGCTTTTTGCGCTGCACTCAATGTGCCGCTTCATGTGGTGCATGTGGATGCAAGTGCCGCAACCGGCCAAAGCCCTGAAGATGCAGCCCGCAGAGCGCGATATACGGCACTTTCTGGTGCAGTTAGAGATATAAATAGTGCTCTAGCCCAGGAAATTCAGGCGCAAGCAGCTATTCAATCAATAGCAATTGCCCAGCACGCTGATGACCAGATTGAAACGCTGCTGCTGGCGCTTAGCCGTGGAGCGGGGTTGCCGGGCTTGTCGAGCATGGCGCCCAAGTGGCAGCGTGATGGCATTGAGTTTGTTCGACCACTGCTAGGAATGACTTCTTTTGAGATTCGCTCTTACCTGGCAAGCCTCGGGCTGGCAGCGCGGCACCCCGGCAGCGCAAATGTTGGCCAAGGTTGGGTTGAAGACCCGACCAACACTGACACGCAATTTACCCGCAATCGCATTCGCCACGATTTAATTCCTGCGCTTGAAAAAACCTTTCCGCAGTTCCGGCAAACCTTTGCGCGCTCGGCGGCGCACGCGGCTGAAGCCCAATTGATATTGGCGCAAGTAGCTATCGAAGACATAGCAAAAACAGGCAGCCCGCCGCGCATCGGGGATTTGCAACGCCTGTGCGATGAGCGCTGTGGCAACGCGCTGCGGCACTGGTTAAAAAGCGCGCACCATATCAGCCCCAGTACCGCGCAATTGGCCGAGCTGCAAAGTCAAATCGCCAACTGCACTGATCGTGGCAAGAAGATTCACCTCAAAGTAGCCAGCGGCCATGTGGTGCGCGATGGCGACGTGCTTGCGTACTTACCCTAGTTGGCACGTGCGGGCTGGCTATAATTTGAGGCTTTGCCGCTCGCAGGCAAATCTCTCAAATTCAAATAAAAAATGGCTCTAATCGTTCATAAGTACGGCGGCACGTCGATGGGTTCAACTGAACGCATCAAAAACGTCGCAAAGCGCGTTGCCAATTTGGCGCGTGCGGGCCACCAAATGGTGGTGGTGCCCAGTGCCATGTCTGGCGAAACCAATCGTTTGCTCGGCTTGGCCAAAGAATTGTCACTGGCATCGCCTGGCCTAATGTCCAGCGAAAGCCACAGCCGCGAACTCGATGCGCTAGCGGCCACGGGCGAGCAAGCATCAAGCGCGCTGCTGGCAATTGCGCTGCAGGCGGAAGGCATGCCATCAGTGAGCTACGCGGGCTGGCAAGTGGCGATTAAAACCAACAGCGCGCACACCAAGGCACGCATTGAGTCGATTGACGATAAAAAATTGCGTGCCGATTTAGATGCGGGCAGGGTCGTCATCATCACAGGGTTTCAAGGCGTGGACGGCGAGGGCAATATTACGACGCTTGGGCGCGGCGGCTCAGACACATCGGCCGTTGCAATTGCGGCAGCGCTTAAAGCGCATGAATGCCTGATTTACACCGACGTTGACGGCGTGTACACCACCGACCCGCGCGTGGTGCCCGAGGCGCGCCGCTTGGCCACCGTGAGCTTTGAAGAGATGCTGGAAATGG
>JANOWB010000404.1:0-4159 GCA_031417695.1 Polaromonas sp. | reverse complement strand
GGCCTGCTGCCGCTGCCGATATGGATCCCGCAAATGAGCTTTGCATTCGGCTCGGTGCTGTTGCTGGTGGCGGTGCTGGATGAATTCGTGATCGTGGCGCGTGGCGGTGTGCCTACCTTCGTGCGGCTGACGGCAGAGCGGCATGCCAAAGGCGATTTTTCATCCGACATTTAAATTTAAAAAAATAATAACGAAAGAACAACATGGATATTTTGACCATAGGCGGCATCGTGCTCGTCTTAATGATGGTGCTGCTTTCAGGCGGTGTATGGATTGCGATGACGCTTGCCATTTGCGGTTGGGTGGGGCAAGCATTTTTCACGTCTACGCACCCGGGATTGAATTTGTTTTCAGCCTTTTGGGAAAGCAATGCGAGCTGGGAGCTGGCCGCATTGCCCCTGTTTATCTGGATGGGCGAGATTTTGTTTCGTACCAAGCTCAGTGAAGAAATGTTCACGGGCTTGGCACCGTGGTTGAACCGCATACCCGGCCGGCTGTTTCACACCACCATTTTGGGCTGCGGCATTTTTGGTTCAGTGTCGGGCTCGTCGGCTGCTACTTGCGCCACCATTGCCAAAGTGTCGCTACCAGAACTTACCAAGCGCGGCTACGACGAAAAAATCGCCATCGGTTCACTGGCTACTGCCGGCACGCTGGGCATTTTGATCCCACCGTCCATCACCATGGTGGTGTACGCGGTGGCGGCTGATGCGTCCATTATCCGCATCTTTTTAGCGGGTTTTTTGCCCGGTTTTTTGCTGATGGGTTTGTTCTCGGGCTACATCGCCTGGTGGTCGATTCGTAACAAAGACAAAATGCCGCCGCCTGAGCCAGCGACCACATTTAAAGAAAAAATGCGGTTGTCAAAAAACCTGATTCCGTGTGCGTTGCTGATTGTGTTTATCTGCTGGTCGTTGATCGCGGGCTGGGCTACGGCAACGGAATGCGCCGCTTATGGCGTGGTCGGCTCACTGGCTTTGGCGGCATGGAGCCGTTCATTGACCTGGAGCAACTTCAATGAAGCATTGATGGGCGCTACCCGCACGAGCTGCATGATCATGTTTATTCTGGCGGGTGCTGCGTTCTTAACCAAGACCATGGCTTTTACCGGGGTGCCGCGTGAACTGGCCGAATGGGTCAATTCGCTAAACCTGTCTCCCTATGCGCTGATCACCTGCCTGGTGGTGGTGTACCTTGTTTTGGGTACGGCGCTCGACGGCATTAGCATGATTGTGCTCACCGCTGCGGTGGTGATGCCCATGGTGCAAAAGGCCGGCTTTGACTTGATCTGGTTTGGCATTTTCATTATTTTGCTGGTCGAGATTGCGGAGGTTACGCCGCCAGTGGGGTTCAACCTTTTCGTGTTGCAAAACATGACTGGCAAAGACAGCAACACCATTGCGGTGGCGGCGATTCCGTTCTTCTTTTGCCTGGTGGTCTGCATCGTGTTGGTCACCATCTTTCCGCAAATCGTTACCATCCTGCCGGACCTGGTCATGGGTGTGTCGAAATGAGTCCGTTTCCTGCAGAGGCTCCCGCAAAACGCTGGCAGTTCTGGATTGACCGGGGCGGCACATTCACAGACGTCGTTGGCAAAAAGCCCGATGGCTCGCTGGTCACGCACAAGCTGCTGAGCGAAAACCCCGAGCAATACCGCGATGCAGCAGTGGCAGGCATTCGTCACCTGTTGGGTTTGAAGCCGGGTGAAGCTATTCAAGCGAGCGTGGTCGAGTGCGTGAAGATGGGCACCACCGTGGCTACCAACGCGCTGCTTGAGCGCAAAGGCGAGCCAACCTTGCTGGTGACCACCAAGGGCTTCAGGGACGCATTGCGCATTGCTTACCAAAACCGCCCACGCCTGTTTGACCGCAATGTCGTGCTGCCAGAGCTGCTGTACAGCGCTGTGATTGAAGCCCATGAGCGCGTGGGGGCGCAGGGCGAGGTATTGCAAGTGTTGGACGAAACGCTATTAAAAGCAGAGCTGCTTGCGAAATTTTCTAATGGGCTACGCAGCCTTGCGATTGTGTTTATGCATGGCTACCGCTATACCGAACATGAAAAAACTGCCAAACGCATTGCGCTTGAGATCGGCTTCACCCAAATCAGCACTTCGCATGAAACCAGCCCGATGATGAAGTTCGTCAGTCGGGGCGACACCACGGTGGTTGATGCGTATTTGTCGCCCATCTTGCGCCGCTACGTGAATCAGGTGGCGGGTGAAATGCCGGGCGTCAAATTGTTCTTTATGCAGTCCTCTGGCGGCTTGACAGACGCGCATGTGTTTCAGGGCAAAGACGCGATTTTGAGCGGCCCCGCGGGTGGCATTGTGGGCATGGCGCGCACGGCAGCCATTGCAGGTCACGCCAAAGTGATTGGTTTTGACATGGGCGGCACGTCTACCGATGTGTCGCATTACGCAGGTGAGTTTGAACGCGAGTTTGAAACCCAAGTCGCTGGCGTGCGCATGCGCGCGCCCATGATGAGCATCCACACCGTCGCTGCAGGTGGTGGGTCGATTTTGAAGTTTGACGGCGAGCGCTTTCGCGTGGGCCCGCAGAGTGCGGGAGCCAACCCAGGGCCGGCCAGCTATCGGCGCGGCGGCAAGCTGGCGGTGACTGATGCCAACGTGATGGTTGGCAAAGTGCAGCCGCGCTACTTTCCCAAAGTGTTTGGGCCCAATGCCGATGAGCCGCTAAGTTATGAAGCCGCAGCGGCTCAGTTCAACGACCTGGCTGGGCAGACTGGCCGCAGCGCAGAAGTTGTTGCGGAGGGTTTTATCAACATCGCGGTGCAACAGATGGCCAACGCGATCAAAAAAATATCAGTCGCGCGCGGTTATGACGTGACGCGCTACACCCTGCAATGCTTTGGCGGCGCAGGTGGCCAGCACGCTTGCCTGGTGGCCGATGCGTTGGGTATGACGCGGGTTTTTGTTCACCCGATGGCGGGTGTGTTGTCTGCCTACGGCATGGGCTTGGCCGACCAAAACGTCATCAAAGAACAAGCCATTGAATTGAAGCTGACGACCAACGCTTTGCCTGAAATTGCACAGGCGCTCAATGGCCTAGCTGCTACGGCTGAGGCAGAGCTGCAACGTCAGCAAGTCAACACGGGCGATATCACCACGCATCACCGGGTGCATGTGCGGTATGAGGGCAGTGATGCAGCACTCATCGTGCCCTTCGGAACGCTGGAGCAAATCGAGTCAGGCTTTGAAGCCGCTTACCGGCAGCGATTTGCTTTCTTGATGCAAGGCAAAGGCCTGGTGATTGAGGCCGTATCGGTGGAATCTGTGATTGCAGGCGATGCACCCGCCGAGCCGCGCCACGCCACACACGAGCCGCGTGAAGTGCCGCGCCGTGAAACGGTGCGCATGTACTCCGGCGGGCAGTGGCACGATGCTGCTTTGGTGGTGCGTGAAGACCTACAACCCGGCGACATCATTCCTGGCCCGGCCATCATTGCCGAGAAGAATGCCACCACTGTTGTTGAGCCGGGTTGGGAAGCGAACTTGACAGCGCTTGACCATTTGGTGCTTGATAGACGGGCGGAGCGCGCTATCAAGTTTGCAGCGGGCACAACGGTTGATCCGGTGCTGCTGGAAGTCTTCAACAACCTCTTCATGAACATTGCCGAGCAGATGGGCTTGCAGTTGCAAAACACCGCCTATTCAGTCAATATCAAGGAGCGGCTGGACTTCAGCTGCGCATTGTTTGACACCGCAGGCAACCTGATTGCCAACGCCCCGCACATGCCAGTGCATTTGGGCTCGATGGGTGAGAGCATTAAAACCGTGATTCGTGAGAACGCAGGCAAGATGGAGCCTGGCAACGTGTATGTGCTGAACGACCCGTATCACGGCGGTACGCACTTGCCGGACATCACGGTCATCACGCCTGTGTATTTAAGTAACCAGCCCTCACCCCAACCCTCTCCCGCAAGCGGGAGAGGGAGTAATTCGGATTCGCTCCCTCTCCCTCTGGGAGAGGGCAGGGGCTTCAAGCTGCGGCTCCAGGAGCGCTTGAGCGCTTCTGGACAGCTTGAAGAAGGTCAGGCTCAGACTGACCTGCGGTCTGCAAGACAGGGCTCCCCGCATCCGCGCCCCATCTTCTACGTCGGTAGCCGTGGTCACCACGCCGACATCGGCGGCACCACGCCA
>JANOWB010000403.1:0-2711 GCA_031417695.1 Polaromonas sp. | reverse complement strand
GGCAGCAGCAAACAAAGCAACCGGGCGTGGTTGGGCGTCACGTCAAGCGACCAAGGCGGGCAGGTGCAAGTGATGCGGGTCAGCGAAGGTAGCCCCGCAGACGACGCGGGCTTGACACCTGGCTCAGTCGTTCAAGCCATTGATGGCGTGGCGGTAACTACGCTAGAGGCGTTTTACAAAAAACTCTGGGCACGTGACACACCCGAGCAGCCGGTCAAACTCACCGTGCGCGAAGGCGATGAAGTCAAAGTCATCGACATCAAACCGCAAAGCAGAATGTTGAGTTTTAAAAAACCTGCGGGGATTTGATTCTGGGCTGTTTTTAGGGTGTTTCAAGTATGTTTTTGGCTTGTAGCTCAATTAATATGGGCGCGAACAGCTCCTGATAATATAGCACTTGAAGTCAAGCAGCTTTACAAGCCAGCTTCAAAAAATCAATCATCGCCCGCACCCTTGGGATGTTTTGCCTGCCGGGCAGTATCAGCGCTGAGAGGGGTGTTGCATCTGTGTCATGGCAGGCGGTTAGCAGGGGAATAAGCCGTCCCTCTGCAATAGCACGCTCAGCCAAAAAGTCGCCGAAGCGGGTAATGCCCATACCTTGGAGAGTCATGTCCAGCAGCACATCAGCGCTGTCGCAGGTCAGGTTGCCCCTGACAGGTAGCTGTATGCGTCTGCCGTTTTCAACCATTGGCCACTGGGCCAGCCGCGCAAAGCCGCTGAGCAACAGACAGTTGTGCGCCAACAAATCGCGCGGCTGTTGCGGCGTGCCATGTCTGGCCAAGTATTCAGGGCTGGCGGCAATTATTCGGCTGACGGTGCCCAGGGGTATCAATACCAATGGCGAATCAGCCAGTGGCCCAACACGGACAGTGATGTCGGTTTGATCGAACGACGGGTCACCCCGATGGTCGCTGACGGTCAGATCAATAGTGATGTCAGGGTATTGAGCCTGAAACGTCGGTAGCCAGCCCACCAACCGGTGCCGGGCAAAAGCGGAGCCGGTATTGATGCGTAAAAGGCCGCTTGGGCTGCTGCGGCTGGAGCCGACTTCGGCAGCAGCCGATTCAACCGCCGCCACGATAGATCTGGCGTGTCCCAAGTAGGTTGCACCCTCTTGCGTCAAGGTTAATCGACGCGTGGTGCGGGAAAGCAATTTTGCTCCGAGCCGGGCCTCAAGTCGCGAAACGATGCGCGCAACCGCCGAGGAGGTCAGGCCGGCTTCTTGGCCCGCAGCCGCGAATGTGCCCAAGTCAATCGTTCGAACGAAGATGGTGATGTCGTCGGTGGTCTGCATGGATTTAAGGTAATCATTGATTCTGAATTTATCAGTCGTAATGAGTGGCTTAGAGGTCTCTTTATTCTTATTTAGAGTCAGTATAAAGTGTGATTTTTTACCTAACCTGGAAAGTTTTGACTATGCCACTCACCCGAATTTCAGTGCCTCAGCACCTGCCTTCCAACCAAGTCAGGGCGCTGGCCGATGCGGTGCAAAAAGGCCTGGTTACGACCTGCAAAGTACCGGCTGACGACAGCTTTCAACTCGTCACTCGATTTGCAGCGGACGACATGATGTTGAATCCGACCTTTGGCGGCATGGCGCGCACCAAGGACGCGAGTATTGTGGAAATTACTTTGCTGCAAGGCCGCAGTGATGACCAAAAACGCGCCCTGTACCAATGCGTGAATGACCTCGCGGTGGTCGCCGGTTTTAAAGCAGACGACATCATGATGGCCTTGACTGAGAACGCGGCGATTGACTGGACGCTCGGCCAAGGGCAGTCATTTCAGGGTCATAAGTAGCCGCAGCCAAACAAATGTGGGCGCTAGCAGCTACTGAGTTGATAGCAAGTAAATGCTGCGTTATCAGCAGGCGCAAGCCGAGTTTTAAACGGCCTCCAGTCGAATAAAATCGAGGTTACCAACCCAGCACCCAACGGCATCGCATGGATGCCGTTTTTTTATTCCACTATGACCGACTCTGCTGCCCCCCTCGCCACGCCTGCCACACCCGAGGCCGTCGCCACGCCCGGCCTTGACAGCCTGGCCAAGTCTTTTGAGCCTGCGGCCATTGAGGCGCACTTTGCCCCGCTGTGGGAGCAAAGCGGCATGTACGAGCCGACGCTTGATGCCGCCAAGCCATCGTTTTCTATCCAGCTGCCGCCGCCCAACGTCACCGGCACGCTGCACATGGGCCACGCGTTCAACCAGACCATCATGGACAGCTTGACGCGCTACCACCGCATGCGCGGCCACAACACGCTGTGGGTGCCGGGCACTGACCACGCCGGTATTGCCACGCAGATTGTGGTGGAGCGCAAATTAGCTGGTGAAGGTAAAACACGACACGACCTGGGGCGCAAGAATTTTGTGGCCAAGGTGTGGGAGTGGAAGGAAGAGTCCGGCGCGACGATTACCCAGCAAATGCGGCGAATGGGCGACTCAGTCGCGTGGAAGCACGAGTACTTCACGATGGACCCAAAAATGTCCACCGTCGTCACTTCGACCTTTGTGAAGCTGTACGAGCAAGGCCTGATTTACCGTGGCAAACGCTTGGTGAACTGGGACCCGGTTTTGAAGTCGGCAGTGAGCGACCTGGAAGTGGAAAGCGAAGAGCGCGACAGCTTCATGTGGCACATTGAATATCCGTTCAGCGGCGGCCCGCAAAAAGACGTTGACGGCAACCCGATGCGCGGCATGCACATTGCCACCAC
>JANOWB010000402.1:0-10926 GCA_031417695.1 Polaromonas sp. | reverse complement strand
TGTCGAGATGGGCAGCGATGCCGAAGCGCAAGCCGCTATCACGGGCATGAACGGCCAGCCTTTGGGCGGTCGTAGCGTTGTCGTGAACGAAGCCCGTCCGATGGAGGCACGTCCTCCACGCTCAGGCGGTGGCGGCTTCGGCGGCGGCGGTGGTGGTGGCGGCTACGGTGGCGGCGGCGGCGGTGACCGTTCAGGTGGCGGCGGCTACGGTGGTGGCGGCGGCGGTGGCCGTTCAGGCGGCGGTGGTGGCGACGGTGGTTTTCGCAGCCCGTACGGCGGCGGCGGTGCTGGCGGCGGCGGCGGTCGTTCTGGCGGCGGCGGCGGCGGTGGACGCGGCGGCTACTAAGCCCTTGCAAACCCTTTCAGCCTGAATCATTTCAGGTTGACAAAAAGGCTTCAAAATTCGCGTTTTGAGGCCTTTTTAATGTCTTAATCGAGCTGTATCCCAATGAATACGGGCGCGAGCAGCTCTTTAATCAATAGCGCTTGGCGCATAGCGTAGGGCTGCTAACTTTTTTCTGGTTGCCGCTTTTTGCGCGCCCGACCGGATAGCGCTTTGTCAAACAGCGCGTTGGGCAGCACGCGCAGCAGTTTGGCTACCACGCCCATTTGCCACGGAATCACGCGGTAGCTGCTGCCCTGGGCAATCGCGTCAAAAGCCTTGCTGGCAAATGCGTCGGGCTGCATTAAAAAAGGCATGGCGTAGCTGTTTTTGCGGGTCAGCGGCGTGTCAATATAGCCCGGGCAAATGGTCACGACCTTGACGCCGGTCGGCCGCAACTCGCCGCGCAGGCTTTCGCAGTAGGCAATGACCGCCGCTTTGCTTGCGCAATAAGCACCGTGCCCCGGCAAGCCGCGAATGCCAGCCACGCTGCCAATGCCCACCAGCGCGCCTGAGCCGCGCTGCGTCATGGCAGTGATAAACGGCTGAAACGTAGCGGCCAGCCCAATGTTGTTGGTGGCAAAAGTTTGAGCCATCACATCGATGTCTTGAATAAACGCTGTGTCCATGCCCACGCTTATGCCGGCGTTGGCAACTACTACATCGGGCACGCCTTGGCTGGCCAGGCAGGCAGCACCCGCGGCAACAATGCTGCTGATGTCTGAAACATCGGCGCTATATATTGCATAGCTGCTCGCGCCTATATTGATTGACTCAGCCCACGATTTAACCTCATTCGTACGCCTGGCCACCAACGCCAGCCGATAGCCCGCTTGGTAAAACCGCAGCGCCAATGCTTGGCCAATGCCGCTGGATGCGCCGGTAATAAATACCAGCGGGGCGGTGGCGCTGGGTGGCTTGTTCATCGCGGCTTTCCAGGGCCGGTAACCGGGCTATTTACCGGAGCGGTGACGGGCGAAGTGACGACGCCGGGCTTGGCCGCATTACCCGGCATGAGCTGCGCTCTGACCCGACCTTTTAAATCAGCAATGCCGTCCAGGCTGCTGTACGAAAACGTGTCGGCCGTGAATTGATCGCCACCGCGCGTCAGCACAACCGGCAGGTGGGACGTGACCCGTTCTTCATTGACAAAAGCGTGCAAAAACTCGCCCTTGAACTCCAGCCGGGGCACGGCCTGCCCGTCGGTGCCAGCCGCCGCTTCACGCACCACCCGGGCGTTGCCAGACAACTGCACCTCGGATGCGTCGCTGTTGCTCAGGGCGCGGTTGCTGGTGGAAATCACGATGCGGCCTTTGTCACTCAGGCTGTGGATGCGGGCCTGGTCGATTTCCAGCGTGTCCGTGTCGGCGAAATGGCGCGCCTCGGCCCCGCTGACCTCGCTTTTGAGTTGCCCTTTTTCGTTAAACGACTTCACGGTGAATTTGCGCATGAAGTAATCAATGTCGTGCCTTGACGCTTTGAGCACGGACGGTGACGCCAATTGCGGTGAGTTGCGCACCAGCCAATACGTGCCCAATGCCAACCCCGCCATCAACACCACCGGCAGATAAATGGAGGCGCGGTCCCATAAACTCCATAGTTGTTGCCACAGCTGACGCCACAGCGGCACGGCAGGCGCGCGCACATCAGCCATCAGTCGTACGCGCCAAGCAGCTCGGCGTAACGCCCGGTGGCCATCAGCAAGGCATCACAAAACTCGCGTGCGGCGCCATGCCCGCCGCCAAGGGCGGTAACGTAATGCGCCGCCGCTTTTGCCTCGGCATGCGCGGTGCTGGGCGCACAGCTGAACGCGGCTCGGCGCATGACAGGTAAATCAGGCCAGTCGTCGCCGATGGCAGCGGCTTGTGGCCAGTCAAGCCCCAGCGTGCGCAGCGTTGCTTCGGCAGCGGGGCGCTTGTCTTCTGTGCCGTAGTGCGCGTGGGTGATGCCGAGCGCACCCAGCCGCGCGCGCAGCGCCGGGCTGTCGCGGCCCGTGATGACCGCCGGCACAATGCCGACTTTTTGCAGCAGTTTCAGGCCGTGGCCGTCTAAAGTATTGAACCGCTTAAGAGTCTCGCCGTGCTCTGACATGTACAAGCCGCCGTCGGTCAGTACGCCGTCAACGTCGAAAAACGCCACTTTGATGCCTTGCGCTTTGAGCAGCAATTCAGGCGGCAAAACAAGAGCAGGCAGAATCGCTGCCACTAAATGACCTTTGCCCGCATCAAATCGTTGGTATTGAGTGCGCCGCACAAAGCACCGGCCGCGTCCACCACCAGCACGCTGGTGATGCGGTGCTGCTCCATCAACGCAACCGCGTCAACTGCCAGCGCATCAGATCGCACAGTTTGCGGATTTGGGTGCATCACCTCGCGCGCGGTGGTGAGGCGCAAGTCGATGCCTTTTTCAACCAGGCGGCGCAAGTCGCCGTCAGTAAAAATACCCAGCACGTGGCGGTGCGCATCCACGATGGCCGACGCGCCCAGGCCTTTATTGCTCATCTCGCGCATCAACTCGCTGAAGGTGGCCGCTAGCGGAACCTGCGGTATGTTGGCGCCACTGCGCATCACGTCGCTCACATGGGTCAAAAGCTTGCGGCCCAGTGCACCGCCGGGGTGCGAACGCGCAAAATCTTCAGACTTGAAGCCACGCGCATCTAACAGCGCCACGGCCAGTGCGTCACCCATGGCAAGCTGCGCGGTGGTGCTGGCAGTGGGCGCCAAATTAAGGGGGCAGGCTTCGCGATCAACGCTGCTGTCGAGCACCACTTGCGCGTGCTTGGCCAGCGCCGACTGCATGCCGCCTGTGATGGCAACCAGCGGCATTCCCTGGCGACTAAGCATGGGCAAAATGGCGGTGAGCTCGGCGCTTTCGCCGCTGTTCGAAATAGCCAGCACCACGTCGCCGGCCTGCACCATGCCCAAGTCCCCATGACTGGCTTCTGCCGGGTGAACAAACATGGCGGGCGTGCCGGTTGAGGCTAAAGTGGCGGCGATTTTGCGACCAATGTGGCCGCTTTTACCCATGCCCATCACCACCACGCGGGCGCGGCAACCCAGGATCACCTGCACCGCTTGACTGAACTCGGGGCCGACCCGCTTGGCCATGCCGAGCACGGCGGCGGCTTCAATCTCAAAAGTCTGGCGCGCCAGCGCTTGGGCTTGGCTGGGGTTAAACGTGGCGGCATCAAAACTCATCACTGCATTCTATCGAGCGCGGCACGGCTGCCGGGCTGGTTTTTGATTAATCCCGATTACCATGCCAGCATGAGCGCGCTTGAACTGACCCTGCTGTATTTGCTTGCTGCAGTGCTGGGCGTGACGCTTTTTAGATGGCTTAAATTGCCCCCCATGCTGGGCTACCTGGCTGTGGGCGTGGTGATTGGCCCGCATGCGCTGGCACTGTCCAATAACGCCGACAGCGTGCGCCACCTGGGCGAATTTGGCGTGGTGTTTTTGATGTTTGTGATTGGGCTGGAATTTAACCTGCCCAAGCTGCGAACGATGCGTCGCCACGTCTTTGGGTTGGGGCTGCTGCAAGTGGTGCTCACTGTGATGATGGCCACAGTCGGCTCGCTGTTGCTGGCCGCTGCTGCGCCCAAGCTGTGGGGCATGCCGTGGCAAACCGCGCTGGCGCTGTCAGGCGCCATTGCCATGAGCAGCACCGCGATTGTGGTCAAGCTGCTGGCCGAGCGTCTGGAGATGGACACAGAACACGGCCGGCGCGTGATGGGCGTGTTGCTGTTTCAAGACCTGGCTGTGGTGCCGCTGCTGGTGGTGATACCGGCGCTGGGCGCGTCGCCTGACCAGCTTTTTACGGCGCTGGCACTGGCCGGCTTAAAAGCTGCGCTGCTGGTTGGTGTGCTGCTGACCGGTGGGCAACGCGTGATGCGCTGGTGGCTGACGCTGGTGGCGCGCCGCAAAAGCGAAGAGCTGTTTGTTTTGAATCTTTTGCTGGTCACGCTGGCCCTTAGTTGGCTGACCGAGCTGGCCGGCTTGAGCCTGGCACTCGGGGCGTTTATTGCGGGCATGTTGATTTCAGAAACCGAGTTCAAGCACCAGGTTGAGACCGATATTCGCCCTTTTCACGACGTGTTGCTGGGCTTGTTTTTTATCAGTATCGGCATGATGCTGAACTGGCAAATTGTGCTGCAGCAATGGCCGCTGGTGCTGCTGCTGGCCACAGTGCCGGTGCTGTTCAAGTTGCTACTGGTCTCTGGCTTAACCCGCGCGCTGGGCGCAACCGCTGGTGTGTCGCTGCGTACCGGGCTGTATTTGGCGCAAGCCGGTGAGTTTGGTTTTGTGCTGTTAACGCTGAGCAACCAAAACGGCCTGGTGCCGCCAAATTTGCTCAACCCGATTTTGGCCAGCATGGTGCTGTCGATGCTGGCCACGCCCTTCATCATCATGCAGAGCAACCGAATTGTGATGCGCCTGGTGGCCAGCGAGTGGCTGCAGCAGTCGCTGCAAATGACCAGCATTGCACGCAAGGCCATCAATACCGCGGAGCACGTGATTGTGTGCGGCTACGGGCGCTGCGGCCAAAACCTGGGCCACATGCTGGAGCAGGAACAGATCCCGTACATGGCGCTTGACCTGGACCCGGATCGCGTGCGCCAAGCCGCCAGTGCGGGCGACTCGGTGGTGTTTGGCGACGCCTCGCGTTTGCAGTCGCTGATGGCCGCCGGGCTGGCCCGAGCCAGCGCGGTGGTGGTAACTTACCTGGACACCGCCAGCGCGCTGAAGGTGCTGGCCTGCGTTCGCTCCCACGCGCCCAACGTGCCGGTGATTGTGCGTACCGTTGACGACCACGACCTTGAAAAGCTGCGCGCTGCCGGGGCTACCGAAGTTGTGCCAGAGGCCATTGAAGGCAGCTTGATGCTGGCCAGCCACGCGCTGGCGCTGGTCGGCGTGCCGATGCGGCGCGTGATTCGCGTTGTGCAAGACCAGCGCGACAAACGCTACAGCTTGTTGCGCGGCTACTTTCGCGGGGCAGACGACGACACCATTGAAGCGCAAGACGAAGCACGCTTGGCAACGGTCACGCTGCCGCTGGTTTGCCGGTCTGTCGGTATGACGCTGGGTGACACGTTGCTGGAACCACTGGGCGCACAGGTGGTCAGCCTGCGCAGAGCCAACGGCCAAACGCTGCAGCCTGATAACAACGCGGTGCTGGAGGGCGGCGACACGCTGGTGCTGTCTGGCAAGCCCGAAGCATTGGCCATGGCTGAAGAAAAACTGTTGAGGCGGCGTTCCGCGAAAGGTGTCAATGAAACTGCTTAAACCCTCTTTAGGAGCTAGCCGCCTGGCGCGAAGCTGGCGCTCACCATGAACCGGCGAGGCATGTTGCGGCTTGCCGCTGCGGGCAGCTTGCCGGAGGCGTTGACGGCTTCACTGGCGCAGCCAGGCGCCAGAACAACGCCAGCCCTTGAGGCTATTTTGCGTACAGGCGGCTGCGCAGTGATGTTGCGGCACGCGCAAACCGTTCCCGGGGTAGGCGACCCGCCTAATTTTCAGCTAAGCCAGTGCAGCACCCAGCGCAATTTGAGCGATGAGGGCCGCGCACAAGCCGCCGCCATTGGCCGTTGGTTTAGCAGCCGCGCACTCAAGCCGAGCAGCGTGTGGTCCAGCCCGTGGTGCCGATGCAAAGACACGGCCGCTGCTTTTGGCGCGTTCAGTGTGCTGGCAGCGCTGGGCTCCACGTTTGACGGCAAGTCTGACGCGACTGCACAAACAGCCGCCTTGCGAGAGCGTCTGGCAAGCATTGCGCCACTTCAGTTTGAAGTATGGGTGACTCACCAAGTCAATGTCACCGCACTAACCGGTGAAGTGCCAGCGATGGGTGAAGCGCTGGTGTTGCGGGCGAACGCTTCCGGCGGTGGCCCTGTTGTGTTGGCGCGAACCTCGTTTAGCTGACAGCAAGCCGATTGCGAGCACCTGCGGCCAATTTGCTGCGCAAAAATTGCTATTTAATTTATAGCTGCTCGCGCCCGTATTTATTGGGTGAAATAGCTAATTCGGTACTATTCTTGACCTAGAACGAGCAAATTGTGCTCAAGCCCATCAGAAGTCGTTCTGCTGCCCGGCGGACGCACGCGCGTTGTCCGTCAGTTCAAATCGCCGTACTGGGTATTGCTGAGTGCGGGCATCACTGGCGAGTCTGGCATCTCAGTGTCTTCAAACCCGGTAATGAGCGTGTAGGAGCGAAGCCCCGTGCGGCTTTTGTCTGACTTGTCGGCCTTGTCCGCGTCGTGCGCGGCTTGCAGCGCAGCGCTGGACAGCGTCAGGGCGGGTACGGCAAGCGCTCGCTTGAACGCAGCAACCTCAGCTTCAAGCAAAGGATCGTGGCCCGACTTGGCAGCGGGTTGAGGTGGGGCTACCGGGCCGGCAACCGCACCGGCGGCGCCAGCAGTAGCCGTGACCGGCGGATTCGCTTGAGTTTTGGCAAATGCATCTTCTGCCGTGTAGGCCGCCGGGGCCTGCGCCACCACGGGAGCGGGGCTGGATATTTTTGGAGCCGCTTTGGTGTCGGTGCGCCAGTACACCGCGGTCACTGTGATGTTGTAGCCCACGTTGGCGGTTTGAATCAACAGTGCTTCTGTCTGCGTCAGCTTTTCAGGCGCGGCGCTTAGCTCGGGGGTCACGTCCATCATGACCAAAAACTGGTTCCCTTTTTGGTCAAGCGACAACACTTTGAACTTATAGCTGGCCGACAACATGCCGGCTCGCGTCATGGACTCGCGAATAGCCGAATACAGCTGCTCGCGTCGTGCCTGGCGTTTGACTTTGCGGTCTGCACCTATCGCGGTCGCGTTGGCAGTGTCCGCTGGACTGCCCGCAAGTTTTGCGGGCATCAAGGCTTGGGGCATGGCCGCTTTTGACGCCGCAGCCTTGGGGACCAGGTTTCGGTCAGCGCCACTACTTGCAACCGCTTTTTTTGGGGCGGTCGGTTTGGTTGAAAACCAGCTGAAAAAGGACATGATGAAGCTCTTTGGTCAATGTGGGCGGCTTGCGGCGTTAATGAAAATCCTACCTGCCCCACGGTAACAAGATAGTCTACAGACGACACACCATTTGCCTGGTACAAACTTGACTACGCGGGCCTTGTACACCCCACGCGGCCCGTGAAATCGAGCAATAGTTCACACTGAACCCTTAGCTGGCAAGCCAGATGAGCAAAGCGCTCAGGTAACCGCGACCCGCTTGGTTCGGGCGTACAAACGCTTGGCCATCACGCCGCCCATGGCCAGCACCAACTCAAGCGCTATTGCCGGGTGCCGATGCGCCAGCTCTGTAAACCGCTGCGCCGACAACGCCCACACCTTGCACGCCGACGCGGCCTGCACGGTGGCGCTGCGCGGTTGGTGCGCAAAAAACGCGCCCTCACCAACAACCGTGCCGGGCCCAACCATGGCCATGCGAACGCGCTGCTTTTCGTCTTCGTAGTGCACGCTAAGGGTACCGGTTTCTATGAAGTACACGGTTCGGTCTGTGGTGCCTTGGGCCATCAGTACCTGACTCGCGCTGACATCTTCTGGCCGCAAGTACCCAGCCAGAACATCGAGCTGCGGCTGAGCAAGTTTGAATTGCAAGGCGTCAGTCGCTTGGCAACTGGCAATGGTTTGCGCTAACCCAGTCAGGTCAAAACGCAAAGTAGACAAAGGAATGTGTGACATAAGGCTTCAACAATAACCGCGCCGTAACACTCCCTGCAACAAGGGTTTACCCGAGGTGACAGTAATAAGTCGTCCACGGGTTTTAAATCGCATCAAAGCGTCAGCATCACTTTCCAATGCAGAACTTGGAGAAAATTTCGCCCAGCAAGTCATCGGGCGTAAAAGCGCCGGTGATATCACTCAAGTGGCGCTGTGCCTGCCGCAAGTCTTCGGCCAGCAGGTCTAGCGCCGGTTGCTGCGCGGCCATTTGTTCTGCGGCAAGTGCGAGCTGCTGGCCCACATTGGCAAGCGCCACCACATGACGTTCTCGCGCCATGAACACCCCTTCAGGCGCTGACTGCCAGCCAACGGTTTTCAGCAGCACTTGCCGCAATGCGGCCAAACCATCGCCGGTTTTGGTCGACATGAGTAAGGCGCCCGGCTCAAGGGTTGGCAGGTCTTTTGCCAGTAGCGTGTCTGACTTGTTCCAAATATGAATAATGGGCACATTTTTAGCCGCTTTTGTGCTGATGGCGCCTGAAATACGGGCATCAGCAGCTATGTAATTTATAGCGTTTTGCTGGCTGAGGTCGTGCAAAAATAGAACCGCGTCGGCACTTTCAATTTCAAGCCAGGCGCGTTCAATGCCGATTTTTTCAACTTCGTCTTGCGCATCGCGAAGCCCGGCAGTGTCCACCACGTGCAGCGGCACGCCGTCAATTTGAATCAGCTGGGTGACTTTATCTCGAGTGGTGCCAGCCTGCGGCGTGACGATGGCCAGCTCGAAACCGGCAAGCGCATTGAGCAGAGAGCTTTTGCCGGCGTTAGGTTGCCCGGCAATGACTACTTTAATGCCTTCGCGCAAAATGGCGCCCTGACCGGCAGCGTGCTTTATCTCTGCCAGCGTACGTTGCAAATGTTCAAGCTGGCCCCGTGCATCGGCTTTTTGCAAAAAGTCAATGTCTTCCTCGGGAAAATCCAGAGTCGCTTCGACCAACATGCGCAGGCGAATCAGTTGCGCCAGTAACGCGTTGACCCTTGATGAAAACTCGCCAGACATCGACCGGGCCGCCGACCGTGCGGCCACTTCTGAGCTTGCATCAATCAAGTCGGCAATCGCTTCAGCCTGCGCAAGGTCAATCTTGTTATTTAAAAATGCGCGCTCAGTGAACTCGCTGGGTTGGGCAAGGCGCAGGCCCGCCGCACGTGGCTGCTGCGTTTGCAGATCAACTTCGGCAGCGGCTGCCACGCAGCGCGCTAAAAGCAGCTGCAACACCACGGGGCCGCCGTGGGCTTGCAACTCTAGTACGTCTTCCCCGGTAAAAGAATGCGGCGCGGGAAAGTAAATAGCCAAGCCCTTGTCGAGCGTGGCACCCGCTGCGTCCAGAAACGGCAGGTAAGTCGCCAAGCGCGGCTGCAGCGCTTTGCCGCAGATCGCCTGAACAAGTGGCACCAAGTTTTTGCCCGACACACGCACCACCCCCACAGCTCCGCGGCCGGGTGCTGTGGCAATAGCAACAATGGGGTCGTGATGGCGGCCAAGCATAGGGAGATATTGTCAACTGACCTCGGGCAACGCCGGCTCAACCGGTGCGCAGTAGTCACCCCCTGTCTTGGGGCGCTTAAGACGCCTCGGGGGTTACTTGAACTTTGGCAAATTGAACTGCGGCGGCACGCCCATGCGGGTGTTGATCATCCACTGCTGTGCAATTGACAGTACGTTATTGGTTATCCAGTAAAGCACTAGGCCGGCCGGGAAAAAGAAGAACATCACACTGAAAATCAGTGGCATGAACCACATTAATTTGGCCTGTAATGGATCAGGCGGTGCAGGGTTAAGCGCCGTTTGCAACATAGTCGTCAGTGTCATGACGACTGGCAAGATAAAAAACGGGTCTGGCGCAGACAGGTCTTTGATCCACAGCACCCATGGCGCCCCGCGCATTTCTACGCTCGACAGCAATACCCAATACAAGGCGATGAAAACCGGGATTTGAACCATGATCGGAAAGCAGCCGCCCATTGGATTAACTTTTTCGTCCTTGTAAATCTTCATCATCTGCTGCTGCATTTCTTGCGGCTTGTCTTTCAAGCGTTCACGCATTTCCATGATTTTGGGGTTGATGGCTTTCATTTTGGCCATACTGGCATAAGCCTTGGCATTGAGCCAATAAAAGGCAATTTTCAGCAGCAACACCAAAGCAACAATCGACCAGCCCCAGTTTTGAATAAAACCATGCAGCTTGTCGAGCAACCAGTACAGCGGCTTAGCCAGAATGGTTAACCAGCCGTAGTCTTTGACGAGCTCAAGCCCGGGCGCCAGCTTCTCGAGCATGTTTTCTTCCTGCGGGCCAACAAACAGCTTGGACTCTATCGACTTGGTAGCGCCTGGGGCGATCGAGTCGATTGACGTGATCATGCCGGCTGCGTACAGGTTGTTGTCGACCTTGCGCTGAAACAACTCGCGCTTGATTCCATCGCCGAGCAGCCAGGCTGATGCAAAGTAGTGCTGCACCATCGCTACATAGCCATTGCTGGCCTGCTTTTCGACGTCGACTTTTCCTTTTTCGATGTCTTTAAACTCGATTTTTTGGTACTTCTTGGCTTCGGTGTAAATCGCTGGTCCGGTAAACGTTGAATAAAAAGACGATTCGCCAACCGGCGGGTTACCGTCGCGTACCAGTTGGAGATAAAGCTGCGGAGACACTGGCGCCGTGCCTGTGTTGATGACTTCGTGGCGCACGGCGATGTCGTAAGCACCGCGACGAAGTAGGTAAGTTTTGACGAGCTTGACGCCGCCCACATCGGGCGACTCAAACTTGATTTGCAATTCATTTTGTCCGTCTGCCAGTGTTCTTGGCCCAGCGACCACCGCCATAGGCGTCTTGTG
>JANOWB010000401.1:0-9741 GCA_031417695.1 Polaromonas sp. | reverse complement strand
TGCTGGCCGAAGGCAGCCCAGACGACATCCGCAGCAACGCTGAAGTCAAGCGCGTGTATCTGGGTCAGAACTAAAAAGGCGCAAGATCAAAATGCTGAAGGTAGAACAACTCAATTCCTGGTACGACCACAGCCACGTGGTGCAGGGCTTGAATTTTGAAGTCAAGCAAGGCGAGATCGTCACACTGATGGGCCGCAACGGCGCGGGTAAAACCACCACGCTGCGCACGCTGATGGGGCTGGTCAGTAAACACAGCGGTAAAGCGACATTTGATGACCAAGACCTGATGCCGCTGGCAACGCATGAGCGCTTTCATTTGGGCCTGGCTTATGTGCCTGAAGACAGGCGCATCGTGCCCAGTTTGACGGTGCTTGAAAATCTTCAACTGGGCTTGACTGCCAGTAAAAATCGTGGCGACATGAGCGCCATGATTGACGAGATTGCACAAACCTTTCCGCGCCTCAAAGAGCGCCTGCATCAGGACGGCACATCAATGTCAGGCGGGGAGCAGCAAATGCTGGCCATTGCACGCGCCATGATGGCCAAGCCCCGCATGATTTTGCTTGACGAGCCTTCTGAAGGCATCATGCCGATTTTGGTCGACGAGATGTTTGAGCTGTTTGCCAGCATGCGGCAAAAGGGCATCACGATTTTGCTGGTGGAGCAAAACGTTGAGCGCGCCTTGAAAATTTCAGACCGCGCGTACATCGTTGACCAGGGCAAGATTGTTCATCACGGCAATGCTGCCGAGCTGCTGGCCAATACGGAAATTCAAGAAAAGTACTGCGCGGTTTAACCAAGAGCAGAAAAAATAAAAGCCCTTGACGTTCTAGTCAAAGGCTTTTAGTGGTGCCGGAGAGATGAATCGAACACCCGACCTTCTCATTACGAATGAGCTGCTCTACCGACTGAGCTACACCGGCTTGTGTATTTTTCGTTAGCCTTAAATTATAGCCCGGCGGTTGGCTTGTGGTGGTAGGCCGTGACCCGCTCTACCTCGTTCTTCGACCCCAGCACCACACTCACGCGCTCGTGCAGTTTGTTGGGTTGCAGGTCCATGATTCGTTGCTTGCCGTTGGTAGAGAGGCCACCGGCTTGCTCTATCAGCCAGCTCATGGGGTTGGCTTCGTACATCAGGCGTAGCTTGCCGGCTTTTTCGGGCTCGCGTTTGTCCCAGGGGTACATGAAGATGCCGCCGCGCGTCAAAATGCGGTGCACGTCTGCCACCATCGATGCTATCCAGCGCATGTTGAAATTTTTACCGCGTGGGCCTTCTTTGCCTAGCAAGCATTCGTCAATGTAGCGTTTGACGGGTTCGTCCCAGTGGCGCATGTTGCTCATGTTGATGGCGAATTCTTGCGTGTCTGGCGGGATTTGTACGTTTTCAGCCGTCAACACAAACGAGCCTTGCTCGCGGTCCAGCGTGAACATGGCTACGCCGTCGCCTACCGTCAGCACCAGGGTGGTTTGTGGGCCGTAAACGCAGTAACCAGCCGCCACCTGTTTGTTGCCCGCTTGCAAGAAATCTTTTTCTTCAACTGTGCCTGTGCCCTCGGGCTTTTTCAGCACGCTGAAGATAGTGCCAATGCTGACGTTGACATCAATGTTGCTGCTGCCGTCCAGTGGGTCAAACAGCAGCAGGTATTCGCCTTGCGGGTAGCGGTTAGGCACCACATGAATGCTGTCCATTTCTTCGCTGGCCATGGCAGCCAGGTGCCCGCCCCATTCGTTGGCTTCAATCAGTACTTCGTTAGCGATGATGTCGAGCTTTTTTTGCACCTCGCCCTGCACGTTTTCGCTGCCCGCTGTGCCTAATATGCTGGCCTCTCCGCCAATCGCGCCTTTGTTGACAGCTTGGCTGATGCTTTTGCAGGCACGGGCCACCACTTCAAGCAGCAGACGCAGCTCGGGCGGGATGTGGCCGTCTTGTCGCTGCTGTTCAACCAGGTAGCGGGTGAGGGAGATGGTTTTGGACATGATGGTTTCCAATCATTAATTTCAAGAAGCCAAAGCCCTTGTGACAACTTCATGCGTGTCTTTGCTCAAATCATTTTTCGCTGCTACACGCGCAATCGCTTCACGCGCTGCGCTGCGGTAAGGTTCAGCCAGTTTGCTCCAGCGGTCTAGCGCCCGGGCCAGGCGGGCGGCGACTTGCGGGTTCATGGCGTCGAGTTCAATGTCGCGTTCGCTCCAGAACACATAGCCTGCTGCATCTGCCCGGTGAAAAGCTGCCGGGTTGGCGCAGTAGGTGCTGATGACGCTGCGTGCGCGGTTCGGGTTCTTCAAACTGAAGTCGCTGTGTTTCATCAGCTGCTTGACCGCTGGCAGGATGTTGCCGCTGCGATCGGGGCTGGCCGCTTGCAGACTGAACCATTTGTCAATCACCAGCGCTTCATCTTTGAACATGGCGTGGAATTGCGCCAGTGCTTGCGCCGCTAGTGCGTGTCCACTGGTGACCAGTGCGCTCAAGGCGTTGAATCTGTCGGTCATGTTGTCTGCGCTGTTGAAGCGCTGCAAGGTTTTGCTTGGCCACTCGTCTTGGCCTGTAGCAACGGCAGCGATGCATAGATGCGTGAGCGCCATACCCGCCAGTGCGCGGCGACCTGAAGATGCTGCATCTGGCATGTAGTTGCCAGTGTCTTGATTCGCTTCGTACACCGCAGCCCAATCTGCTTGCAGGCTGGTGGCCAGTTGCAGGCGCATGGCTTCGCGCACGTCGTGAATCTGCTGCGGATCGACCACGTCGAGCTGCTCGGCAAGGTAAGTCTCTGATGGCAGCGTGAGCACCAGCTCTTTGAAAGCAGCATCAAGTTTGGAGTCTTGTAAAACTTGCCGCATAGCAGCCAAATAAGCTTCATTTAAGGCGCTATTTGATGCTTTGTCGCACTGAATATGGGCGCGAGCCGCTCCTGAATTAATAGCGTCATTGATGGCGGCAGTTGCTGCCCGGACAGCCAGCCGCTGGCCTGCTTCCCACCGGTTAAAGGCGTCACTGTCATGCGACAGCAGGTGCAGGAGTTGGGCATCGGTGTAATCAAACTCCAGCACTACCGGCGCAGTAAAGCCACGCAAAATTGAAGGCACAGGCTCTTTTTTGATGCCTGTGAAGGTGAAAGTTTCGCTAGCCTGCGTCAACACCAGAGTCAAGCTGGTCGCGGTTGCGGCGCTGCTACCTGCCAACTGCAAGGGCATGTCCTTGCCATCAGCACCTAGCAAACCCAGCGCGACCGGAATCACAAACGACTCTTTGCTGACCTGACCTGTTGTGGGTGCGCAGCTTTGGCTCAAGGTCAGCGTGTAGGTGTTGGCAGTCGCGTCATACACGCCCTGCGCCGCAACGCGCGGTGTACCCGCCTTGCTGTACCAGCGCTTGAACTGCGGCAGTAAACGCGCCAGGTCAGACGTTGGGTTGGCATCAGCAATGGCTTGTGCAAAGTCGTCGCAGGTTACGGCCTGGCCGTCGTGCCGCTCAAAGTACAGCGTCATGCCTTTGGCGAAGCCCTGTCTTCCGACAAGCGTTTGCATCATGCGCACAACTTCAGCACCTTTTTCGTAAATCGTCACGGTGTAGAAGTTGCTAATTTCAACGTATGTGTCAGGCCGCACGGGGTGCGACATGGGGCCTGCGTCTTCGGGGAACTGGGCGGTGCGCAGTACGCGCACGTCTTCAATGCGTTTGACGGCGCGGGCTGACGCTTCACCGCACAGGTCTTGTGAAAACTCTTGATCGCGGAAAACCGTCAAGCCTTCCTTCAACGACAGCTGAAACCAGTCGCGGCAGGTCACTCGGTTACCTGTCCAGTTGTGAAAGTACTCGTGGCCGACCACGCTTTCGATGTTGCCAAAATCAACATCGGTTGCGGTGGTCTGGTTGGCCAGCACGTACTTGGTGTTGAAGATGTTCAGGCCTTTGTTTTCCATCGCGCCCATGTTGAAGTCGCTGGTTGCCACAATCATGAAGTGTTCTAAATCAAGCGGCAAACCAAAGCGGGCTTCGTCCCACGCAACAGAATGCATCAGCGAGTTCATTGCGTGTTCAGTTTTGTCCAAGTCGCCAGGCCGAACATAGACTTGTAGCGTGTGGTCTTTGCCCGCACGCGATGTGATGCGTTGCTCTCGGCAAACCAGTTGGCCCGCAACCAGCGCAAACAAATACGCGGGCTTTTTGTACGGGTCAACCCATTTGGCGAAGTGCCGGCCATCCTCTAATGCGCCAGATTCGACCAAGTTACCGTTCGACAGCAGCACCGGAAACTTGGCTTTGTCAGCACGCAGCGTTACGCTGTAAAGCGCCATCACATCGGGGCGGTCTAAAAAGTACGTGATACGCCTGAAGCCTTCTGCCTCGCACTGGGTAAAAAATGAATCATTGCTGACGTACAAGCCCATCAGCTTGGTGTTTTTTGACGGCAGGCAGGTGGTAAAAATCTCGATTGAAAAAGAATCGCTCCCCGCAGGCAAGTTTTCTAACACCAACTGGTTGCCGTCTATTTTGAAAGAGGTGCCTTGCCCATTGACCAATACGCGCGACAAGTTGAGGTCTTCACCATCCAGCCGGAGCGGCTGAGCAGACACGTCCGCATTGCGGCGCAGCGTCATTTTGTTCAGCACGCGGGTCTTGGCTGGATCCAGGTCAAAGCACAGATCGACGGTGTCTATCCAGTAGGCGGGAGCGGTGTAGTCGGCGCGGTTAATGGTTATAACCGGGGCTTGGCCTTCACGGATCGTCATGGGTATTTGGCTTTCGCAAGTTTGATCAAAAAATAAAATAAGGTTCTAGCTGAAGTCGATGATCTGCATGTCCGCTTCAAAAGACGCTCGTAGCAACTGTTTATCTGCAGAAATCATCACCTCAGCGCCTGTTGCTTTGGCACAGGCCAAGTGAAGCGCATCCAGTGTGCCTAGTGGCGCAGTCAGTTTGTCAATCAATTCACCTGCCAAATTAAAAATCGCTGCATCTACGGCGTGAAAGCGCAGTGCGCCACTGGCAATCTCTTCAAGCAGTTGACTGACCGCCTTGTTAGCAAAAGATGCGTTGATTAAATTTTCACGCTGCCTACGCTTGAGTACAGAGCGAAACTCCGTCACAGTGAGCGAGGAAATTGCGGGTCGGTACTTGTCAGAATTCAAAAGCGCGTCAATGTCATCCGAACGCGCTTCTGTCATAAAGCGCTTCATGAATGCGCTGGTATCGATGTACGCAATCACTTGTTATATTTCCCGGCGATCACGCTCAGCGCGTATGTCTGCCGTTGACTCAGGCTGAATGCCGCCGGCCATGTCACGCAACCATTTCAATGACTGCAGTCGTTTGGGCTGTTCAGCAGGGTAGATTCGTGCAACGGTTTCACCACGTGACACCAGCACCAACTCGTGTTCACGTGCCAGTGTTTCCTTCAGATGCGGTATGGTGTTGCGAAATTCGCGGACGTTCATTGTTTGCATGATGTGTCACCATTTAAAAAAGTGTGTCACCATTATAAGCATTCACCGCGAAATGCATTGGTAGCAATCAAACACCCTGCTTCAAACTAGCCTCAATGAACTGATCCAAATCCCCGTCCAGCACCTTTTGGGTGGCAGAGGTTTCGTAGTTGGTGCGCAGGTCTTTTATGCGGCTGTTGTCCAGCACGTAGCTGCGAATTTGGTGGCCCCAGCCCACGTCGGTTTTGGTGTCCTCTAGCTTTTGCTGGGCTTCTTGTTGTTTGCGCAATTCGAAGTCGTACAAGCGCGAGCGCAGGCGCTTCCACGCGACGTCGCGGTTGCCGTGCTGGCTGCGGCCGTCCTGGCACTGCACCACGATGCCGGTGGGCAGGTGCGTCAGGCGCACGGCCGAATCGGTCTTGTTGATGTGCTGGCCGCCTGCGCCGCTGGCGCGAAAGGTATCCACCCGCACGTCTGAGGGGTTGATGTCAATTTCAATCGAATCATCAATTTCAGGGTAAACAAAAATCGACGCAAACGATGTGTGCCTGCCGCCTGATGAGTCAAACGGCGACTTGCGCACCAGGCGGTGCACGCCAGTCTCAGTGCGCAGCAGGCCAAAAGCGTATTCGCCTTCTATCTTGATGGTCGCGCCTTTGATGCCTGCGGTGTCGCCTGCGGTTTCGTCTTCAATCGTGGTTTTAAAACCTTTGCGCTCGGCGTACTTCAGGTACTGGCGCAGCAACATACTCGCCCAGTCGCAGGCTTCAGTGCCGCCCGCACCAGACTGCACATCTAAAAAGCAATTCAGCGGATCAGCCGGGTTGTTAAACATCCGGCGGAATTCCATCTTTTCGACTTCAACCGCGACCTTGGCGGCTTCGCCTTCAATCGACTGCATGCCCTGTTCGTCACCTTCTTCTTTGGCCATGTCAAACAACTCGGTGTTGTCTGAAAGCTCGGACGTGAGGCGGTCTATAACGTGAACGACGTCTTCGAGTGACTTTTTCTCTTTGCCGAGTTCTTGCGCGCGTTTGGGCACGTCCCAAACTTTGGGGTCATCGAGTGCGGCGTTGACTTCGCTTAACTTGCGTTCTTTAGCAGGGTAGTCAAAGATACCCCCGAAGTTCGTTCACTCGGGTGCTCAGATCTGCCAGTTGATTGCCAATAGCGTTGGTGTGTTCTGCTTCCATGAGATAAATCCTGAATAGGTTGCGCGGCTAAGCGAAAACCGGATTTTCTCATGGTCTGCCCCGAAGAGCAGCGAAAGCCTAACGTTTTGCGTAAGCAGTCATGATTTTCCACTTGCCATCGGTGATTTGCGACAGGCGCGACAAATCGTTACCCAAGCGCTTCGTGGCGCTAAAAGTCATGGCCGGGCTGCCAAACATGTCCGGCTCAATGGTCATTGTGTCCATCGCCTTGATGAAGGTGTCCGTCGAAAGATTGGTGCCTGCTTTTTGTGCAGCCTTTGCAAAAGCGTCAATTAGCGAATAACCATAAACCGAAAACACCGTTGGATCTTCATTGAACTTGGTTTTGTACTTGTTGGCCCAAAAGCGGATGGGCTGCGCGGCCTCATCGAGGTAAGGGTGCTGCACGGTGTGCGCAGCGTACAAACCGTTCATGGCTGCTCCGCCGAGCTTGTGAATCAAATCGGTGTAAGAAGCACTGGAACCGATAAACGTTGGGTTGAACCCTGTTTTGCGGCTTTCGCCGATTGTGCCGATAGTTTCCCGAATGATTGTGCCGAGCACCACCAAATCGCAGCCGGCAGCTTTCATTTTCGCAACTTGGCTTGAAAAGTCCGTCGCGCCGCGCTTGAAGCTGGTTTTTTCGACCAAAGTCATACCGGCGGTTTTAAGGCCTGCTTCTGCGCCGCGAAGCACTTCAAGACCGAAGTCATCGTCTTGGTAAATGGTGCAAACCTTCTTTGCGTTTTTTTCCCTGATCAGACCTGGAAGCAGCTCACGCATCTGGTCAAAGTAAGTCGCGGCAAAAGAATATTTCAGACGGTCAAGTGGCTCGTACATTTCGCGCGCTGCCGTGATCGGGAAAAAGTTGATAACGTTTTTTTCAAACTGCACCGGCATCGACGCCAAATTTTGCGCTGTGCCCAAATGGCCAGCCATGATGAAAATTTTGTCTTGATTAACAAGCTTTTGCGCAGCTAATACCGCCTTCTTGGGGTCATAGCCGTCATCTTCAACAATCAGTTTGAGCTTGCGGCCATTGATGCCGCCTTGCTCATTGACCTCGTCAACGCGCAGCTGCATGCCTAAGCGTGACTGCTTGCCAAAGCCCGCGAGCGGGCCAGACTGGTCAAGAATGGTGCCAATAATAATTTCGGTCTTGCTGATGCCTTGGCTCTGAGCAATTGATTGCGCTGAACACACTGCCAACACGCTGGCAAGCAGTGCTTGGGTAAGTTTAGAAAATTTCATGATTTGTCTCCTTGTAAAAACACAGTAAAAACTAGCGGTACATGGCCTCAATTTGCGTGGCGTATTTGGTTTGCACCAACTTGCGCTTCAGCTTCATGGTGGGGGTGAGCTCTTCGTCTTCGGCGGACAGTTGAACGTCCATCAGCCAAAACTTTTTAATTTGCTCAACGCGGGCGAATTTCTTGTTGACTCGGTCAATGTCGTCTTGAATCAGGTTCTGTACAGGCGCACTGTGCGTCAAGCTGGTGTAGTTGCTGAAGGGCACATCATTGTCTTGCGCAAACTTTTCAATGTTTTCCTGGTCAATCATGATGATGCAGGTAAGGTACGGTTTTTTATCGCCTATAACCACCGCATCCGTGATGTAGGGTGAAAACTTGAGTTCGTTTTCAAGCTCGCTCGGCGTGATGTTTTTGCCGCCGGCCGTGATGATGATGTCCTTCATGCGGTCGGTAATTTTGAAGTAGCCGTCAGCATCTTGTGTGCCTACGTCGCCTGTGTGCAGCCAGCCATCAGCATCTATCGCCTCGGCTGTTTTGTCTGGCAAGTTCAGATAGCCCATAAACACATTGGTGCCGCGCACCAAGATTTCACCGTTCTCGGGGTCGATGCGCATTTCGCAGCCGTAAGACGGCTTGCCAATGGTGCCCGGTTTCATCCGGTCGATAGGCTGGGCGGAGCCCATCGCGGTCGACTCAGTCATGCCGAAGCCCTCGAGCATGGGCAACCCGAGCGCGAGGTACCAGCGTATTAAATCGGGGGCGATAGGGGCAGCACCTGTTAGCAAGTATTTGGCCTTGTTGATACCGATCATTTTGCGAACGTTGTCAATAACTAAAACCCGCGCAATAGCGAACTTGATCTTTAGCCAAAATGTTTCGCCTTGCTGAGCCAATACCCGGTCGGCGATTTCTTGGCCAACGCCGATGCTCCAGGCGTAAGCCATTTGCTGAATTTTCCCGGAGTCTTTTAGCGCGATCACAATTCCAGAGTAAAACTTTTCCCACACGCGCGGAACCGCAAAAAACACAGAGGGTTGAATTTCCCGAACGTTTTCAGGGATGGTGTCTGGATTTTCAACAAAGTTCAAAACTGCGCCGTTGTAGATGGACGAATAGGCGCCCAACATACGCTCGGCAATGTGGCACAAGGGCAAAAAGCACATGCGCTGGTCGTTCTTGGTCAGGGGGAACACCACGGCCAGGTTGCGCAGCGAACTCACCAACCCATGGTGGCTGTGCATCGCCCCTTTTGGCTTGCCCGTGGTGCCGGATGTGTAAACCAAAATTGCCAGGTCTTTTTCGCCTCTAGAGGCGACGCGTTCTTCCAGCAGCCCGGGCGCAAAGTCAGTTGGTACGCTGCCGAGTTTGCGCAGCGCCTCAAAGCTCATCACCATCGGGTCAGCAAATTGCTGCAAGCCGGTCATGTCCATCACGATGATGTGACGCAGCTTGGGCAGGCCAGATCGCACTTCAAGTGCTTTATCAAGTTGCTCTTCGTCTTCTACAAACAAAATTGATGTGCTGGAGTCTTCGCACAGATAAGACACCTGCGACGCTGCGTCGGTGGGGTACACGCCGTTGGCAACGCCGCCTGCCGACAAAATAGCCAGATCAGCCAGCATCCACTCAACACGCGTGTTGGCCAAACTGCTGGCCGTGTCGCCCACGTTGAACCCAAGCGACGTCAAGCCAAGTGCCAGCTCGCGCACGGCCTGACCCGATTGCCGCCATGTCCAGCTGCGCCAAATACCCAGTTCCTTTTGCCTGAGCCAAACGTCATCTTGGCGTTTTTCTACGCCATTCCAGAACATCGCCGGTATGGTGTCGCCTTCTAAGATAACGCGAGTGTTCGGCTCGGTAGGGCGGGTAAG
>JANOWB010000400.1:0-21832 GCA_031417695.1 Polaromonas sp. | reverse complement strand
ATGGCGGTGCGCTACTACAACCACGCCGGTTTCATTTTGTCGATGCCGGTTGCCTCAAGCGAACGCACGCAATGGGGGCCTACCGCAGTGGCTTACTTGCGCCGTGCAGGCCTGCTGTACAGCTGGGGCCTGCGCCACTTGTTGATGGTTTCCCCGCTTCTGGTGTTTATCGTTTACCCGCTGGCTGGGCCTGTGGCTGCGCTGATGGTGGTGGCTGCACTGTTTGCGTTCGACAGGTTCCAGACTTAGTCACCTGGGCTAAAAAGCCTCGCACCTCATAATTGCCGTACTTGTCCGACAGCTAAACGACTTGCCCTGGTCTAACCTGAATCCGGTTGCGTCATTCGCAAAAGGACGTTCATGGAATTTAAAGACTATTACCTGGTCATGGGTGTAGAAAAAAGCGCGACGCCTGAAGACATCAAGCGTGCGCACCGCAAGCTGGCGCGCAAATACCACCCCGACGTCAGCAAAGAAAAAGACGCTGAGGCTAGATTCAAGGAGCTGGCCGAGGCGTACGACGTACTGAAAGACCCTGAAAAACGTGCCGCTTACGACCGGCTGGGTGCCAACTACAAAGCTGGGCAAGACTTTCAACCGCCGCCCGATTGGGCTGGGCGCCAGGGCGAGGGTGGCAGTTATTCGCAAAGTTTTAACGACGGCGACGAGGGCGGCCAAGACCACAGCGCCTTTTTCGACGCATTGTTTCGCGGCATGGGGCGAGGCCAAGGCGCCGGCCAGCAGCGCAGCCATGAAGCGTTTGACATGCACGGGCAAGACCAGCACGCCAAAATTCAGATCGCCATTGAAGACTCTTACCAAGGTGCCACGCGCACGCTGCAACTGCGCGTGCAAACCCAAGGCGCAGATGGCCGCCCACGCTTGGAAGACCGCACAATTGAATTTGTTATTCCCAAAGGCATTCGCGCAGGCCAGCACATACGCCTCGCCGCCCAGGGTGGGCCAGGTATGGGCAACGGCAGCCCGGGTGACCTATACCTTGACGTTGAAATGTTGCCGCACCTGCTTTACCGCACGGAAGGCCACGACGTCATGATGGAACTGCCGGTTGCCCCCTGGGAAGCAGCCCTTGGCGCGGAGGTGGTGGCCCCCACGCCCACAGGCCAGGTCGAAGTCAAAATTCCGGTGGGCTCGGTAGCTGGCCGAAAACTGCGGCTCAAAGGGCGCGGGCTGCCGGGTAAGACCCCAGGCAACTTTTATTTTGTTTTGAAAATAACGCAGCCTTTGCCCAGCACAGAGGCTGACAAAAAAGCTTATGCAGACTTTGAAAGCGCCTACCCCAGCTTCAACCCCCGCGCCGAGGTTGAAGCCGCTGAAAAAACATTGGCAAACCACTGAGGCAGACAAGCCATGCAACCTAATTTTATACTCAAACAGTCACTGCTTGATACCAGTGTGGTGCTGGAAGAAATCACCGAACTGACGTTTGACGATTTGTGCCGCGCCTGCAGCGCACAAGCCGATATCGTTGTTGAGCTGATCACTGAAGGCGTGATTGAGATCACGTTTATTGAGCAAGGCCAACCACAAGAAGACTGGCGCTTTACCGGCGTGCACTTGCAGCGCGCTAAAGTTGCCATGCGCCTGCACCGCGATTTGGGCGTTAACTTTGCAGGTGCTGCGCTGGCGCTGCAGCTGATGGACGAGCTGAATGCGCTGAGAGAAAAACTGCGCAGCGTTGCTATCTAATCAAGAGCTGCTCGCGCCCGTATTTATTGGCTTACAGGGCTTTTTGTGCTGAACTGGCGATCTGCGGTGTACGTGTTGAAACAGCCTTCAAGCCAATAAATACGGGCGCGAGCAGCTATGAATTTAATAGTAAACAGCGGATTTGTGTTTGATATTTTCAAGCTGGCTCTGTACATCGCCTGCAGCTACCTGGCACTTTTCGTTTACGCACGCCGTTTTCAGACCCGCTGGGTGACGCGCTTGGCCAACAAACGATTTGCAATATTGACCCTGCTCACGCTGCTAATCGTGGCGGTAAAGGTTTTTGAAGATGTGGTCAGCAAAGAGTCGGGCCCGGTTGACGTGGCTTTGCTTCGGTACCTTCAGCAGATAGTCCCGCCCGAGATGGGTGCATTTTTCAACCTGATCACATTAACCGGTGCGGCCAAGTTTTTAGTGCCCGCAACGCTTATGTTGTCGATCTTGTTTTACGTCACGCAGCACCGCGGGCAGGCAATTTTGCTGGCAGCATCTATGGCTACCGGCGCGGCCTTGACTTACACCGTGAAATTACTGGTCGGCCGCTCACGGCCTGAGTTGTGGAGCAGTACCTGGTATTGGGGATCCAGCTTTCCGAGTGGGCACACGCTAAGCACCGCTGCGTTTGCTACCGCCCTCACTATTTGCACCGCGCAAATTTGGCCCAAGTCGCGTTACCTCGCCCTGCCCCTGGCAGTGGCTTGGGTTGCTCTGATGGGCTTGTCCCGCCTGGTGCTGGGCGTGCATTGGCCCACCGATGTGCTGGCCGCCATTTGCGTTGGGGTGTTCATACCGCTGGCAATTAGCTTGCTGGTAAGTGCAAAGCAGCATCCATCGGCCAGCTAACCGATGGCGAATTAAGCTAGTTGCTGGTCAGGGACGTCGGCTGCAAGCTATTTTTTGACGCCGCTTCAGCTGGAGCCGGATCACACAGGTCTTGCAGCACTTTAGGCGGAAACGCCGCACGCAAGGCGTTCAAGATGGCCAACAGGTCAATGCCTTGTTGCAGCACCGCGCCCAAGACCGGGTCTAGCTGCCCAGTGGCGGCAAACATCATGCCGATCAAACTGAGCACCATGCCGCCAATGGCGCTTTGCAGCGCCACTGTGCGCATATGGCGGCTGATGTGCATGAACTCGTCAACTTTTTTGAGCGAGTTGTCCATCACCACGACGGCTGCTGCCTGCGCCGTCACGTCGCTGTTTTGCCCCAACGCAATACCCACCGTAGCGGCCATCATGGCGGGCGCGTCGTTGATGCCGTCGCCTACATAAAGCGTTTTGGCCAAAGCGGTTTGTGCGCGTACCAGGGCAAGCTTTTGCTCTGGGGTTTGCTGTGCGTAAATGTCAGTGATGCCTACCTGAGCGGCAAGGTAGCGGACTTCCGATTCGCGGTCACCCGACACGATCATCAGCTTGTCAAAGTGGTGCTTAGGGCCCAGGTGGCTGATAAACGAGTGGCTTTCGGCGCGCGGCGCGTCGTGAAAGCGATAAGTTGCAGCGTACTGCTCGTTGATAAGCACTACGCATTCAAGACCGTCAGCCAAGGGCGCAAGCTGGTCAACGCCATTAACCTTTGCACTTATCGCCTGGTTTCGACTGGTAATGCGTACCTCTTTGCCCGCTACGCTGCCGCGTACGCCCTGCCCGGGTGGCTCGCTGACCTCTAGCGCGTCACTCAGCGCCAACCCTTGCGCCTTGGCCGCTGCAGTGATGGCGTGCGCCAGTGGGTGCTTGGAGTAACGCTCCAGGCTGGCAACAGCAGTCAACACCTCAGCTTGACTCAACCCATTGGCAACTAGTTGGTCTGTAAGGGTTGGCGTTCCGTAAGTCAGCGTTCCGGTCTTGTCAAAAATCGCAGTGCGGCACTGCGAAACCTGCTCCATCGCTACCGGATTGCGCACGATGATGGCGCGGCGAGCACACAAAGAGATAGACCCAACAATCGCCACCGGTATGGCTATTAATAAAGGGCACGGTGTGGCTATCACCAACACAGCCAGGAAACGGGTTGCATCGCCACTGACAGCCCAGGCAACGCCAGCTACTACCAAAGCCAATGGCGTGTAGAACGCGCCCAACTGGTCGCCCAAACGCCGCAGCTGCGGGCGTTTGGATTCAGAGTCACGCATGACTTCCATGATTTTTGCCTGCCGCGAGTCAGCCGCTATTCGTGTGGTGCGAATGGTCAGCGCCGAATCGCCATTGATGGCGCCTGAGATCACCAGCGAGCCGCAGGTTTTGGTGATCTCAAACGGCTCGCCCGTTAAAAACGATTCGTCCACCACGCCGTGCCCAGCAGTCACGATGCCGTCTACCGGGCATATATCGTGGGGGTAAATCACCACCGTGTCGCCCACCACCACTTCGCTTAGCGCAACGTCTTCGATGTCGGCGCCTGCAGAGCTGCTGGCATTTTTGCGGTGCGCAACAGACGGCACCCGCTTGGCCAGCGCAGCCAAGACCGACGACGCGCTTTGCAGCGCATAAGCCTGAATCGCCTCGCCACTGGCCAGCATTAAAACAATGACCGTGCCGGCCAAATACTCCCCCAGCAGCAACGATGTGACGATTGAAATACCGCCCAGCAGGTCAGCCCCAAAGTCAAGCTTTAACAGCTTGCGAAACAAGTCCAGCAGCATTGGCACACCACCGACTGCCAGCATGACCAGCAGCGGAATCTGGCTCAACACGGGCCGTGTGTGCCAAATAAAACGCAGAGCAAGATGCAAGCCAATCGCCAGTAACGCCAAGCCGGCAATGATGCTGCTGCGGTGCGCACGCAGCCATAGCCAGGCCACCGATAAAGATGTGCCGCGCGGCGGCCTGGCGGGTTTGTCAACTGCCAATGCGGCTTTATTCATGTCAAAGGCTTCGTCTTTGAATTTTTGAGCGCACTCGACGCCTGAAGCGCTCCAGACTCCAGGTACAGGTGCTGCACCGATGGCGAAACCCGCTTGATGGCGATCTCCAGCCGTGCAATGGCTTTTTCAACTTCGTCAAGGTTCAGGCTGCGCTTAAAGCGAATCGCCGCTGTCAGCAAGACGCTTTCAGTCCCCAACTGCATGGTCAGCAAGCGTCCCACGCTTTCAACTGCGGGGTCGAGGGCCATGGTTTCGCGCAGCTTGACGATTTGCTCCCGGTCCAGGCTTTCACCAACCAGCAGGCCGCTGCATTTGCGGGCCAGCACCACCGCCGCGCCTATCAGCACCGCACCGATCAACAAGGACGCTGCCGGGTCAAAGTACGGGTTGTCAAACGCGTGGCTCAGTGCAATACCCGCAGCCGCGATGGCAATGCCAATCAATGCGGCGGAGTCTTCGACAAACACCGTAAAAACAGTTGCATCGGTGCTGCGCAGCATGGTTTTCCACAAGCTTTCCCCTGGCCTGCGTTGCAGGTTCAGCGCAGTTTGCGTGGTGCGCCAGCTGACTGCTTCAAACACGACAGCAATGCCAAGCACGATGTAGTTCCACATTGGTGATGTCAGCTCTGGTGGGTTGATCAAACTGACGATACCGTGGTAAATCGACAGGCCGCCGCCCAACGCAAAGACCAACAGCGCCACCATAAAGGCCCAAAAATACATGGCCTTGCCATAGCCAAAAGGGTGCCACTCATCGGCGGCCCGCTCACTGCGTTTGGCACCCAGCAACAGCAATAACTCATTGCCTGTGTCGACCATCGAATGCACCGCTTCAGCCAGCATGGCCGAACTGCCAGTTAAGCCAGCCGCAACGAACTTGGCAATGGCTATAGCCAGGTTACTGGCTATAGCGACAAGAATCACCGTACGGGAGCCAAGCGCTTTCATGGCAAGCTCCTTGACGCAATACATGCGGCGCGCAAACACCACAAGGAAGATGAACTCCCCAAAAAGTCAGACATTCGGCAACTTTGACTGCTAGGCCAATTTGCTGTCTGTACGCTAGCGTACACAGCCGAGCAAAAAATCAGCCCGGCGCAAAACTTTAGTGGTTGCCGCTGCGCGCAGTCGAGCGTATGCTGAATCGGATGAACGATAAAATTGACCAACTGCTGCAGAAAATGGCGCTGCTTGAAGATGAATTGCAAAGCGCCCTGCATGCGCAAGAGCACCGAATATTTTTCCAAATACGGGGCAAGCGGGTTGAGTTTGAGCAGTCTGCCTTGCAGGCGCACCGAAAACTCAAAATGAATCTGTTTCGCTGGCTGGTCACCGATAGGCCGCAAAATTTGATCACCGGGCCGCTGATTTACGGCATGATCAGTCCGCTCGTTTTGCTGGACGTCTGCGTAAGTTTTTACCAGTGGGCATGTTTTCCAATTTACGGAATAGCCAAAGTGCGACGGGCAGACTACTTGGTCTTTGACCGAAGGCACCTGGCCTTCCTCAACCTCATTGAAAAATTTCACTGCACTTACTGCGAATACGCCAACGGCTTGATGAGTTACATGGTAGAAATTTTGGCCCGCACCGAGCAGTATTTTTGCCCCATCAAACACGCTCGCAAAATTCTCAGTCCACATTCACGCTACCAACGCTTTTTAGCGTACGGTGATGCCGACGCCTACCAAACAAAGCTTGAAGCGTATAGGGTGGCACTGGGCAGCGGCAAGTAGCGCGGGGCAGCCGTTTTTAGGTCGCCACACAACCAGCGACGTTCCGGCCTAGGCTGACGCTGTCAGTGCCTTTCAGCCGACAACCGGACGGCAAATAGTTAGATACGGTTAGCGCTGGTGTTTTTCTTTAGATTTTTCTCATGTTTTTTCTCATGTTCTTTCTCGTGTTCTTTCCCATGTTTACTAAGGCCTGAATCATGCAATACCGACGTCTTGGCCGCAGTGGCCTGCAAGTTAGCGAGCTTTCATTAGGCTCATGGGTCACCTACGCCAATCAAGTCAATGTCAAGCAGGCTAAAGAGATGCTGGCCGTTGCCATGGACGGCGGCGTTAATTTTTTTGACAACGCCGAGGCTTACGCAAGCGGGCAGAGTGAAGAAGTCATGGGCGATGCCATCAAAGCGCTCAAGTGGCCACGCCTGAATTACATCGTGTCGACCAAGTTTTACTGGGGCCTGGCCGAGCCTGAAGGCAAAACAAAATCCAAAACGGCGACCCAACCCGTCAACCGTAAAAACACCTTGAACCGCAAATACCTGATGCAGGCGATTGACGGCTCGCTCAAACGCATGGGCCTGGACTTTATTGACCTGGTGTATTGCCACCGGCCCGATGCACAAACGCCCATTGAAGAAACAGTGCACGCCATGAGCGACATGATCACGCACGGCAAGGCGCTGTACTGGGGTACCAGTGAATGGTCGGCCGATGAGATTCGCGCAGCTTGGTGCATTGCCGACAAGCACCACTTGCACAAACCCGTGATGGAGCAGCCGCAATACAACCTGTTTCACCGCGACCGTGTTGAGGTTCAATACGCCCGACTGTATGAAGACATCGGCCTGGGCCTGACGACCTGGAGCCCGCTGGCGAGTGGCTTGTTGACTGGTAAGTATCGCAACGGCGTGCCCAAGGGCAGCCGGGGCGCGCGCAAAGACATGGGGTTTTTAGTCAACGGCCTGACCAACGATGACAAGAACTCTGCTGTTGCCAAACTGGAAGCGGTGGCCGACGACCTCGGCTGCACGGTGGGCCAACTCGCCATTGCCTGGGCAGCGCACAACCCGCGTGTCACCACGGTGATCACAGGCGCATCAAAAATTGAACAGCTCAAAGACAACTTGGGTGCGGCCGAAGTCATCGCCCGCCTGACGCCCGAAGTCATGGCCCATATCGACAAAATTACCAAGGCGCTGGCTGACTGAACCTGGTTCCCATTCGAAGTCACCCGCTAGCTCCGGGTGGCAACTATTTGCCCGTCTCGCACCGCTATCAGCTCGCCCTCCCCCATCGGTTGCCAAGCTTCGCCAGTCAATGGCACGCTGGCAATCAGCACCGCAGACGTTTCACCGTGTTCAGCAATTACCCCCGCCATGTGTACCGGGTCTGGGTGGGGCGGCGTGCGGTGACGCCTCAGCGTCCACAAGCCGGGCGCCTGCAGCGGCCCATTGAGTTGGGCTGCCCTTTTATGGCCGTGGGCAAACAGAGCGTCGCCATCGGCGTACAAAAAGTTGGCAGCGCCTAGGGCCCTCAACTCAGCTGCAAAATCGACCAGAATCGACCAGAATCGACAAGCGATCTTCCAGCGCGGGAACCACAGCGCTGCCCCACAAACGCCGCATGCGCGCTTGCAGCGCACAGAACGCGTACTCAGAATCAGTTTGGCCCACCGGGTAGTCGCGGTCTAAAACCAAAGATGCGTTGGTGTTAATCCCGGTAAGGTAGCCGTTATGCGCAAAAGCGTGCGTGCGCCCGCCCAGCTCTCGGATGAACGGCTGAGTGTTAGACAGCTGCACTGCTCCCCAGGTGGCATGGCGGATGTGAGACAAAGCCAGTTGAGTACCAGGCCCATGCCGCTCTAAAAAACGCACCAGGGCGCTGTCAGCTGCTGCAGTCGGTTCTCGAAAAAGCGCAACGTCTGGTCCTTGATAAAACGCCACTCCCCAGCCATCATGGGCTAGATCAGTGGCGGCGCCGTGTGCAGCCAGCCTGCGCAGCGAAAAGGTCAGCCGTGCCGCTTGCGATGACGACACAGCCAATAGTTCACACATGCCAGCACACCCGCGCGGGGGTTCAGGCGGCTACTTTTGCCTTGAACAAACGGTCGTCGGTCCAGTAGCCTGGCCTGCCGTAGTACTCGTACAGCCCAATTTCCAGGTTTCGGTTCAGGTCTTCGCTGGCGTCGTAAAGCGGTGCACCCTTGATTTGCTCACGCGTCATGTTGACGCTCACGCTGCGGTCTGCCCAGCGCACGCTATCAATCCACGGCGGCGCTACCAGCACCTTGCGGCCCACCCACCAATTGCTGGTGTTGACCACCATATAGCGAATGCTCCACGTTCTTTCATCAATGAGCAGACTTTCAACATGGCCAATGTGGCCGTCGCTGGCGTGAATGTGGTAGCCAATGACCTCCTTGCAACTGCGCAAATTGGGGTCGTCATTGCGGTGGCGCGCGCGCTGCGCGGCAGCAAAATCTTCATCTGCTGCTTCGCGCTGCGCCCGCATAGAGTCCGAGTCCGGGTACTCGGACAAAATGCCGTAAGGGTACATGTCGTCGCCCCAAATACCGTACCCGCCCCAGTAATACGGGTAGCCGTAATAACCTGAATATTCAATCTCGTATTGCCTTGAAACGGGCTTGTCAGTGTCAATGCCCGGGCTGTTTTTTACCTGTTCCTTGGTCAAAGACACCGGCAGTCGATGCTCTCCCCAATTCGGGTTTTGAATTGCGCGGGGGGAGATCAGTACCTTGCGACTGATCAGCCAGGTTCCCGCGTCCACCACCAAATAACGAACCACCCAGTCATGGTCGTCAAAGTAAAAATCCTTGACCTGACCGATGTTGCCGTCAGTAGCTCCAATTTCGTAGTCTTCGAGGTCTTTCAGCGTGCGTAGCATGGCGAACTTTCTTAATTAAGTGTTGGGGTGTTGGGGGGGGTGGGGGGTGGTGGCATCGGCGCATCACTTAAAAGCCGAAGCCTCGGTAAATTTGACTGGAGATATTCGCTACTTTTCTCGCTTGCCAAGATCGCGCCAAGAGGTGTCATGAACTTCCACACCAAACTTTTTAGCCGCGTCTAAAATTCGGCGCCACCCTTTGCTGCGTTCTTCGTCACTCACCCCCGCGACCTGGTTAAACCGTGCCACAGCACTTCGCACATGGCGCGCGTCTTCAATCGGCTCTTTGCGCTGCTTTACAAACGCAAACCCTATGGCTGGTAAAGCATTGCGGTCTTTGGCGAGTAGTTTTGTCATACATTCAAATAAATTTATGCGTTGATGACACAGCGCCCGATGGCGGCGCGGTGGTTTACTTCATGCCAAACTTTGTTTTTGCATCAGTGGTGCAAGTGTCTTTAGCTGCACCTGCCATGCCATCGCAACGGGCCGCTGCTGCTTTGTAATTGGCTTCGTTTTCGTTGGTGTTGGCTGAGTTGCGCATACTCTTCTCCACACCCACGGCAGCCGCATCTACCCGCACTACGCGAGCTTCTTCAGTGGCTTTAACGTGCGCAGCTTTGGCGTCTTTTCTGCAAACCGACTTTGCGTTGCCCGAGGTGTCGTCGCATTTTTCTTTAGCGGTGTCATAGGCCGCATCGCCTTTCGCCATGGCTACTTTTTCAGTGTGGCGAGCAGTGGGCTCGTAAGTTGCCTCCAGCTCAGCCATCGCCACTTTTTCTGCCCCTTTGGCTTCAGATTTACAAATGTCTTTGGCATTAGCCTTCAAACTGCCGCACTTGTCACGACTGACTTTGTAGTTGCCGGTAATGGTGTCTTTTTGGGTGGTGTATTCCACCTTGGTCATGGCAAAGCTTGCGCCTGAGAAGGCGCAACTGAGCGCAGCAGCAACAAGAAGAAGTTTGGTTTTCATGATGAGTTTCCTTTAGTAAAAATGAAGAATAAAAAGTTAGCAAACAGAGGGTCGTCGCTAAATTCCGCTGGCGAACATGGCGAGAGTGGTTACTCCCAAACAAGGTCACTTCACGGCTTTACCGATACTGAACTTCATTACCGCCCACAAAAGTAGTCCGACTGCTTACGCAAGCCTCAGGCAATCGCCCCGATACATTCAAATTCCAACGCCTTCAAAAATTGGCCGCTTGCGTCACTGACCCTGGCCAAAGCAGCAAACGCCGAAGGAATTCAGCCTACAAAAAGCAGAGCGAAATGGACAGCCCGTATGTACGCCAGCGAACAGAACCTGGCGTGCTGTCGGCGCACAGTGAACGTCCCTTAACTCAATTGAAAGTGCAACATGAAAACTGATTCACAACTTCAACAAGATGTGATGGCGGAGCTTAAATGGGAGCCCGCGGTGCATGCCGAACAAATTGGCGTCGAAGTCAAGGACGGCATCGTTACCCTTGCGGGGCACGTCGACAGCTTTCCAGCCAAATGGAATGCAGAGCGTGCGGCCCAACGGGTGGCGGGCGTCAAGGCTTTGGCAGTTGAAATCGATGTCAAGCTCAACGGCGCTACCCATCGCAATGATGCAGACGTCGCACACTCCGTTGAAAACGTATTGCTCTGGACAACTTACCTGCCGAAAGACAGTGTCAAGGTGATGGTGGAAGACGGCTGGGTCACGCTGTCTGGCCAGGTGCAGTGGGCGTTTCAACGCGCCACAGCAACGGCAGCCGTCAGATATTTGGCAGGCGTCAAGGGCGTGAGCGACCAAATCACCATCAAGCCGAGCAACAACGTTACGGCAAGTGTCGTCAAAAGCGATATTGAGGCCAGCCTGAAACGGCGCGCCGTCAACGAAGCCAGCGGTATCAAAGTAGCCGTCAAAGGAACTGAAGTGACCCTGACCGGCAAAGTGCCCACGTGGGCCGAGCGAGATGCTGCTGGCAGCGCCGCCTGGAGTTCACCCGGTGTGACCAATGTGGTCGACAACATTGCTATCTCCTATTAAACCCGCCACAAAACCCGCGCTGCCACATCACGCGGCAAAACTCGAAGCAAACCGTTAGGTTCGGGTTTGGCAGCGAACTCACCGTGAATCAACTTTACTTTTTTAGGAAACATCATGGACAAAGACAATTTACCCGTTTATGTTTTTAACACCCACGTCGAGGCAGAAGAAGCCGTCAAGGCGCTGAGCAAATCAGGCTACGACGTTAAAAAGCTGTCCATCATCGGCAAGGGTTACCACACCGAAGAGACGCCGATTGGTTTTTACACCATGGGCGACCGTATCAAGGCCTGGGGCGGTATGGGCGCTTTCTGGGGCGGCATTTGGGGCCTGCTGATTGCGCCAGCGGTGTTTTTTCTGCCAGGCTTCGGGCTGGTAGCCATGGCTGGGCCCGTTGTTGCTGCACTAGTTGCCGCGCTTGAGGGCGCGGTGCTCGTTGGCGGGGTATCTGCCATCGGCGCAGCGCTGATGCAGATCGGCGTGCCGAAAGACCAGATCATGAAGTACGAAACCGCATTGAAGGTCGACAAATATGTATTGATGGTTCACGGAAGCATTGAAGAGCAAGACAAAGCCAGAACTGTTCTGGAGAAAACCAAGTCCTGGGAAATGGCATAGCAAATCAAAAAGGTTAAACAGGACGTGTAGCGATCTTGGCGGCATTAAGCCATGTTGGTCAGCACGCTAATTAATCTGGCGGTCGCGGTGGCGGCGTGTGCATGGCTTTATCGCCTGCAACGCCGTCACGCGTCGTTTAGCGTACGCGTGTTTACTGGCTTGGGTTTGGGCATCGTACTCGGCATGGCCATGCATCTGTTGTATGGCGCTGAGTCACCCGTTATTACCAACACCAATGCCTATCTGGACATTGTTGGCACGGGCTATGTGAAGCTGCTGCAAATGATCGTGATACCACTGATCATGGTGTCGATTGTGGGTGCAATCGTCAAGATCAAAGACACCGCTGCGCTGGGCAAGATCAGCGTGTTGACCATCGGCATATTAATGCTGACGACCATGGTGGCAGCAGGCGTTGGCATTTTGATGGCCAAGTTGTTTGGCTTGACTGCGGTTGGCCTGGTTGCCAGCGCGGCTGAGGCGGCACATGGCGCTGTGTTGCAGGGTACGCAAGCCTCAACCCAGGCGGTGACGTTACCGGGCTTGCTGCTTAGTTTTATTCCGTCCAATCCGTTTTTAGACATGACGGGTGCACGAAAAACATCCACCATCGCTGTTGTCATTTTTTCAATATTTGTAGGCCTTGCCGCCACCGGCATGGCGTTAAAAAGGCCACAGCAGTTCGCATCGTTTGATAACTTCGTCAGCGTTGCGCAGGCCATCGTCCTGCAAATCGTCAAGATGGTGCTGCGCCTGACACCGTACGGCGTATTTGCACTGATGACGCAAGTGGTCGCCAGCACCAGTTACGCCGATATTTTGAAGCTGCTTAGCTTTGTGCTGGCGTCATACAGCGCCCTGCTGTTGATGTTTTGCATCCACCTGGCATTAGTCACAGCGGTGGGCTTGAACCCGCTGCGGTACCTTAAGAAAATACTGCCGCTGCTGGTTTTTGCTTTCACGTCGCGTAGCAGCGTGGGCTCGATCCCGATGAATATCCAGACGCAAACCCAAGCCCTGGGCACGCCCGCGGGCATTGCCAATTTTTCCGCGTCATTTGGTGCAACCCTAGGGCAAAACGGCTGCGCTGGCATTTACCCGGCCATGCTGGCGGTGATGATTGCGCCCACAGTGGGCATTGACCCTTTCACGGTCAGCTTTATTGCCACGCTGGTCGCAGTTGTCACTATTGGTTCGGTGGGCGTCGCCGGAGTCGGCGGCGGCGCGACCTTTGCTGCGCTGATTGTGCTCGGCGCAATGAATCTGCCGGTGGCGCTAGCAGGACTGTTAATTTCGATTGAGCCATTGACTGATATGGGCCGCACGGCGCTTAATGTCAGCGGCGCAGTGACGGCAGGTACAGTAACCAGTCGCGTATTGGGTCAGACCGACATGGCTGTTTTCAACAGTGATGCCAGTGTTGAGGTAGACACGGCAGATGCGGTGACTTGATCGAGATTTGACCGACCAACGGCAACCACATTTTTTTTCATTACTCGTAATCGGGCAGTGCTTAACCAAAAGCTACGCAAACAATCGAATGACCACACCAAAAATCCGCACGCATCTCGAAGCCCACCGCACGCAGCGCATTGGCTGGCTGCGGGCTGCGGTACTGGGCGCCAACGACGGGATTGTTTCAACCGCCAGTCTTTTGGTGGGCGTAGCCATGGCCAACGCCAGCCAGGCCAACGTTTTGATGACCGGCGTGGCGGCGCTGGTGGCCGGGGCGATGTCTATGGCCGCCGGTGAATATGTATCGGTGCATTCGCAGGCTGATACCGAACAAGCTGACCTGGCGCGCGAAAAAGCCGAGCTAGGCAAAGACCCAGCCGCTGAGCTGCGTGAGTTAGCCGCAATTTACGCGGCGCGTGGGCTCACTAAGGCGCTTGCCAGCGAGGTAGCGGTGCAATTGACGGCGCACGATGCGCTGGCCACGCACTCGCGCGATGAACTGGGCATTTCCAGTGCTTTTAGCGCCAAGCCATTGCAGGCGGCGCTTTCGTCTGCAGCCAGCTTTGCGGTGGGTGCTGCGCTGCCATTGGCCACGGCGGCATTGGCGCCTGCGAATGCGGTGGTGGTGTGGGTGGCCATTGCGTCACTACTAAGTTTGGCCGGGTTGGGCGTAGTGGCAGCGCGCGCAGGCGGGGCAAGCGTGTTGACCAGTGTGTGGCGGGTTACTTTTTGGGGCGTACTGGCCATGGCGGCTACTGCCGGTGTGGGGTGGCTGTTTGGCACGTCTGCGTAGCATTATTAACGCCAAGCTTGATCTATATCAGCACTTCATACCCCGGCTGTTGGTAACTTCAAGGCATGAACAAAACGGCAAAGACTGCCCTGAAAACGCTTCTATGGACGGCTGGGCTTGTCGCCATCACGTGGCTGGCATTAGCGGGTTACGGCACTGCGCGCTGGAACGCCGCCACCACGCAGTTGCTTAACCGCCTTGACGCGGCGCAAGTCAATACTGCGCCGCAGTTTTTTAACGCAGCGGAGCTTGAGGGCCTGCCAGACCCTGTCAAGCGTTACTTTAATACGGTGCTTAAAGACGGCCAGCCGATCATCACGGCGGCTACGGTGCAGCACAGCGGCACCTTCAACATGGGGGAGACCACTGACAACTGGAAGCCTTTTACGTCTACCCAGCGCATAGTCACACGCCGCCCAGGGTTTGACTGGGACGCGCGGGTAAAGATGTTCCCCGGCTTCGCCGCCCACATTCATGATTCCTATATCGCGGGATCAGGGCTGTTGAAAGTCGCCATTTTGGGATGGATACCCGTCGCAGATCTGCCGGCAACTGCTGATCTTTCCAGAGGCGAGTTCATGCGGTTTTGCGTTGAAGCGGCGTGGTACCCCACCGCCCTGCTGCCATCGCAAGGTGTCGTGTGGCAAGCCGTTGACGCGCAAACTGCTAACGCTACCTTCAATGATGGCGGCATTACGGTGGCGCTAACATTTACTTTTTCTGCCAATGGCCTGATCGACACTGTGCGCGCTGAATCGCGCGGTCGGCTGGTGGGCAGCGTGATGACCCAAGCGCCGTGGCAAGGCCACTTCTGGAACTACGCCGAGCGCAGTGGCATGTGGGTGCCGCTTGAATCAGAAGTTGCCTGGGTGTTGCCAGACGGACCAAAAACCTACTACCGCAGTTTGATGACAACTGCCAAGTATGAATTTTCAGCGCCTTCACGGCAAGGGCCCGCACCATGATGACTCGACAACAATTTATTCGCGGCGGAGCAGCACTGGCAGCGGCACCTTTGGGTCTGCAAGGATGTGCGCCAGCAGGCGGGCCGGGAAGTTACGAAGAAGCAGTGAGGCAAACCTGGCGGCCTTCCAGCGGTACATTCGAGAACGATCAGGCGCTAAAGCAAGAGCTGGTTCGCTACGCTACCCTTGCGCCCACCAGCCACAACACCCAGGCTTGGAAATTTCGCATCGAGCAAAACAGTATTTCCATCTTGCCCGATTTTGCGCGCCGCACCCCCGTGGTGGACCCGGACGATCACCACCTGTTCGTGACACTCGGCTGCGCGCTTGAAAACATGGCGCAATCGTCCCTCGCGTTTGGCCTGCAAAGTAGCGCGCAATTCGATGCAGCAAACGATCTGCTGAACGTCAAGCTGGAGCCAACCAAAGCGCTGGCGTCGCCGCTGTTTAAGGCGATACCCGAGCGGCAGTGCACGCGCGGCGTTTATGACGGCCAGCCATTGTCAGCCGCAGAATTTAAAGCGCTTGAAAGTGCAGGCAGCGGCAGTGGCGTTCGCGTCATGCTGCTAACTGCAAGAGCCGAGATGGAGAAAATTCTTGCGCTGATCATTGAAGGCAACACAGCGCAAATGCAAGACGCGGCCTTTGTGAAAGAGCTCAAACGCTGGCTGCGTTTTAGCAGCAGCCAGGCAGTTGAAACCCGTGACGGTTTGTACAGCGCAAGCTCAGGTAATCCGTCAGGGCCCCCATGGATGGGCAGCCTTATGTTCGACTTGATGTTCAAAGCCAAAAGCGAAAACGACAAGTACGCCGAGCACATTCGCAGCTCGTCAGGTATTGCGGTTTTTATCTCTAGCGTGGACGACAAAGCGCACTGGATTGAAGCAGGCCGCTGCTACGAGCGCTTTACCCTGCAAGCCACCAGCATGGGCATTCGAAACGCGATGGTGAACCCGGCAGTAGAAGTGCCCGCCGTGCGGCAACAACTGGCGGGGTTACTTGGGCTTAGCGGCGGCAGGGCCGACCTGGTCGTGCGCTTTGGGCGCGGCGCCCGCCTGCCGCAGTCTTTGCGTCGTGATGTGCAAAGCGTTTTGGTCTGACTTCGACCAGATATGAATTTAATAGCTGCTCGCGCCTGTATTTATTGGGCTAGAAGCGCATTTGACCACTAAAAATCGCTAAATATGACTCCCTGACGCATCTCGGCGGTAGGATCGCAACTTAAGCCACTAAAACCACTTAAGCCAGTTAAATCTGAATTCACGCAAACAAGGCTTTGTACTGGTCTCGCAGCAAGTTCTTTTGTACCTTGCCCATGGTGTTGCGCGGGAGTTCGCTGACAACAAAGCACTGCTTGGGAATTTTAAAATTGGCAAGCTTTGACTTCAAACTCGCTACTACCGAATCAGCTTGCACGTTGGCCCCTGCTTTAGCGATCACCACCGCCACCCCCACCTCGCCAAAGTCTGGGTGCGGCACGCCGACCAGAGCGCTCTCGGCCACGCCCGGCAAATCGTTGATGTAGCCCTCAATTTCTGCGGGGTACACGTTGTAGCCGCCACTGATGATGAGGTCTTTGCTGCGGCCAACAATAGTGATGTAGCCTTGGCTGTCGATTTTTCCAACGTCGCCCGTTTTAAAAAATCCGTCTGGCGTGAACTCTTCTTTGGTTTTCTCTGGCATGCGCCAGTAGCCCTTAAAAACATTCGGGCCTTTGACTTCTATGCCGCCAATCTCGCCTGCCGAAAGCGCTACTCCGTCATCGCCCTGCACTCTCAAACTAACACCGGGCAGCGCAAAGCCGACGGTGCCGCCCCGCCGTTCGCCTTTGTACGGGTTAGAAGTGAGCATGGCGGTCTCAGACATGCCATAGCGCTCCAAAATGGTGTGGCCAGTCTTGCTTTGCCACTCTTTAAAGGTTTCAATCAGCAGCGGGGCCGAGCCAGCCACAAACAGGCGAATGTTGCGCACGGCGTTTTTGTCTAGCCCCGGCTCGTTTAGCAGGCGCACATACAACGTAGGCACGCCCATGAACACGGTAGCTTCTGGCAGCTTTTTAAGCACTAAAGCGGGGTCAAACTTGGCCAGCCAAATCATTTTGCTGCCGTTGATCAACGCGCCATGCAGCGCCACAAACAGGCCGTGCACGTGAAATATCGGCAGCGCATGAATCAGCACATCGCCTGGCTGCCATGCCCAGTAGTCCTTCAATACCAGCGCATTGCTCAGCATGTTGCCGTGTGACAGCATGGCGCCTTTGCTGCGGCCAGTAGTGCCGCTGGTGTACAAAATAGCGGCCAGGTCATCGGCGCTTTTTGTGGCAACCGCGTGCTGGTCGCTGCAATGCGCAGCGCGTTCTAACAACGAGCCTTCTCGGTTCTCGCCTAATGTGAAAACGTTTTGCGTGCCCGCTTTAAACGCAATTTTGCTGACCCAGCCAAAGTTCTTTTTGCTGCACACCACCACCGCTGGCTCGGCATTGCCAATGAAGTATTCAATCTCAGCGCTTTGGTAGGCGGTGTTGAGTGGCAAAAACACATAGCCTGCGCGCAGCGTTGCCAGGTACAGCAACATGGCTTCAACTGATTTTTCAACCTGCACGGCAATGCGTGCGCCCGCAGGCAGCTTGAGCGAAAGCAGCAAATTGGCCAGCATGGCAGTAGCGCGTTCGATGTCGCGCCATGAATAGTTCAAGCCGTTGTCGGTTTCAACGGCAGTTGCGTCAAGATCGGCAGGAAAGGCAGCGCGCAGTGCAGTAAAAAGATTTTCGTTTTTCATGGCTTAATTTAGAACTTGGGTGGCCGCTTTTCAATGAAGGCAGTCACGCCCTCGCGGTGCTCGAAAGAGTCGGCATATTGGTAAGCATTTGCTACTAATTGCGTAGCTGCTTGCGCCCGTATTACTTGGGCTAGAGCCCTAAAAGACTGTTTATTCAAGGCTGCAGCGTTGGGTGCAAGCTCGCAAATGCGGTCAACGTAGGTTTGCACGGCTGCAGTCAAATCAGCCTGGCTGCACACGCTGTTTAGAAATCCGCGCTGCATCATGGTCGGCGCGTCCAGCACACTGGCTGCCAGCAGCATTTCACGCGCCGTCAGCTCGCCGACCGCGCCCATTACTAAAGCCGCTTCACGCGGCGCCATCGGAAAGCCGAGCTTGGCAATCGGTGCGCCAAAGCGCGCGCTGGTGCTGGCCAGGCGAATGTCGCAACAGCTGGCAATTTCTAACCCGGCGCCCATGCAGTTGCCTTCAATTTGCGCAATGACGGGCAAGTTGCAATCAAGCATGGCCTGCAAACCGCCCCACACGTCGCCTTCATGAAATTCACGCAGCGACGCTTCGTTAAAACGAAAAGCCGCGTATTCTGAAATATCACCGCCCGCACTGAAGTGCCCGCCCTCGCCTGTCACCACCACGCAGCGAAGCGCCGGGTTTAAAGCGATGGATTCAAACGCCTCGCGCAGCTCGCGCCACATGGCGCGAGACATCGCATTCAGCTTGGACGGGTTTGACAACGTGACGCTGGCCACATGGCCAGCTGTGCTAACAATGATCGACGCCATCAGTCGAGCTTGGCCCCCGCTGTTTTAACCACAGCCGCCCAGCGCTTGATTTCACTGCTGACAAAAGCGCCAAACTGCGGCGGCGTGAAGCTGCCAAACTCGGCGCCGTTGCTGGCCCAAATGGCTTTGAGCTCGTCTGACGCAGCTGCCTTGCGCATTTCTTCCACCACGCGGGTTTGCACATCTGCCGGTGTGCCTTTGGGCGCCCAAATGCCGTACCAGGTGGTTACGGTGTAGTCTGGCAAACCCAGCTCGGCCGCGCAAGGCACGTCCGGGAATGCCGGGTTGCGTTTAGGGCCAGACACCAGCAACGCCTTCACGCGGCCACTTTTAATGTGCGTGCTGGACGAGCCGAGGCCGTCAAACATCATGTCGACTTGCCCGCCCACCAAATCGCGCAGCGAAGGGCCAGCGCCGGTGTAAGGAATGTGCGTAATAAACGTTTTGGTTTGCTGCTTGAACAGCTCGCCCGCCAAGTGGTGCGAGGTACCTGCGCCCGCCGAGCCGTAGTTGTACTTGCCCGGCGCTTTGCGCACCGCTTCAAGAAAATCTTTGAAATTGGCATATGGCATGTTTTTTGGGTTAACGACCAGCACCTGCGGCACGTTAGCAATCAGCGTCAGCGGTATAAAGTCTTTTTCAATGTCGTAGTCAAGCCGGGGGTACATCGACGGCGCTATGGAATGGTGCACTGCCCCCATAAACAGTGTGTAGCCGTCAGGTGCGGCTTTTGACGCAATGCTTGCGCCTACTGTGCCGCCTGCACCGCCGCGGTTGTCAATCACCAGCGCCTTGCCAGTAATTTTGGCAAACTGCGCCGACAGTGGCCGCGCAAAAGCGTCAGTGCCGCCGCCCGCCGGAAACGGCACGACCAAATTGACGGGCTTCGCTGGCCAGGTAGATTGTGCGTGGCTGCCAAGTGCAATGAATGCCGCGCTGGCTGACGCCGCTCGAAGTACACCGCGCCGCGCAAGCGGTAGTGAAAAATTAATCGTCATAAAGTCTCCTGTTGTTATCACTGTCAAAACCATCAAATCTGTCGAATTTGCAAAATCTGTCGAAACTGCTCACATTGTCTGGTTAGCTTGTAAAGCCTTGGTGCCTGGCTACCGCCGCTTGCGCGAGCCGTCTTCCAAAACCTCATCGTCTGCCAGCAGCGCGCCGCTTTCGTCCCACTGCTTACGGGCCACCAACCGCGTGCGGCCGCGCTCGTCAAGTGCGCTGTAGGTATCTTCTTGCGCCGGCTTGCCGTTGCTGTGAAAAGACTGCTGCACCCCTACCAGCTGCTGGCGGTTGCCGCCAACCGTTAGCAGGCGTTCTCTAGCCGTTAAGCGGCCTGCATCGTCGTAACTCTCACGAACTGATTTGTTGCCACCGCTGTCGTGCGTGATGCTGATTTTTTCTTTGATTGCGCCGTTCAGGTACCAGCGCTCCGTTTCAATCGGGCGGCCGTTGGCGTAACGAATCTGCTCAATCAACTGCTCGTTAGCGCCCCAAGCTTTCGACCATTGCAGGCGACCTTCGCTGGACGTCACTCTGTATTCGTTACCAGCTGAATTCCGCCCCGGCTCATACAGGCGCTCTTCACGCAGTACGTTTTTGCCGTTGGCTGCGCCCTCGGTGTTGTACACGCGGTGCCAGCGCTGGCCGTTTTGAAAAGCCAACTCGGCCCACACTGTGCTGGGCTCGCTCGCGGCTTGGGCACCCAAACCTGTTCGGAAAGTGGTGGCCTCGATAATTTTGCCCTGCTCTAAAGTGCGCAATTCACGCCTTGTTCCGTTTTGAAAAAGCGCGGTCTGCACCTTGCCGTCAAAGCCGCACAGTTTGCGGTCTTCGGCCAGCACGCTGGTTTGCGAGCACAGCGCATCGATCAGATGTCCAGCCTTGTCCCAAGCCAGCGCAACCAACACCTGGCCGTCCAGCGTAAAGCTGGCGCGCTCCATTTTTCCGTTGTCGTAAAACGCCTTCGCCGCGCCACGTGGGCGGCCATTGGCCTGGCTTGACTGGCTGCGCAACTGGCCGTTTGGCCAAAAATCTTTTTCAACGCCATCGGTGTTGCCACGCTCATTAATGGTGCGCTCGCGCTGCAAATTACCTTTGGCGTCGTACAAGCGCTGCAGCCCCACAAACACGCCGCCGCGTAGCTCTTGCTCGCTGGTCAACAGGCCAGTGTTTTCTTCTTTGCAGCGCATCAAGCCGGTTACCCCAGCAGTGGTGTCGCCGTTGTACGGGCTGACCGACTTGCCACCAACCTCGCAGCGCGGCACAGCGCCCGCCGCCCCGGCAAGGGTGCTGATCAGCGAGGCCAGGCAGACACTTTTCAATGTACTTTTTGCACAATTCATAAGTGGTAATAGTTTAACTTTAGTAACAAAAAAACCCGCCAGGGCGGGTTTTTTAAGCAGCTGGCGCAAAGCCGTATCAGCCCATGTGCAAACCACCATTAAGGGAAAAGTCAGCGCCCGTTGCGTAGCCGCCTTCGCTAGAGGCGATCCACGAAATAATCGAGGCGATTTCTTCTGGCTGTCCCAAACGTTTGGCGGGCACACCGGCCACGATTTTTTCCAGCACATCAGGCCGAATGGCTTTCACCATGTCGGTGCCAATGTAGCCCGGGCTAACGGTGTTGACCGTGACGCCTTTGGCCGCCACTTCTTGGGCCAGCGCCATCATTGCCGACCAAGACTGGATGCAACTCGCTTGGATTTTGCGCTATAGGCTGCCAGATTTGTTCATTGAAATGATCCTAGTCCTGCGCGCCAAAGCCCGCGCACATGACGCTGGCTTGGGTGAAGACGAAGGTGAAGAGGACGACGGCAAAGTAGAAACCGGCGATACCGACAGAGGCAAAGCCACCCCAGCGGCATTGGAAGATGACGAAGAGTCAGCGATTTAATGTCCCTTAGCCTTTACGATTCCCGCCCCTTCTTCGAAAAAGCCCTGCAATACGGCGTGCAGCACGGCATTATTTCGGCTGCGAAGTTGGACGCTATTGAAACCGAAGCACCCAAAGGCATGGTGCAAATTGCGCGCTACTTTGGCAGCGAGTATCTGCGCCCTGAAATCGAGCAAGCCAAAAACCGCATCGTCAACCTCGTCAGCCTGTACCTGGAGCACAGCACGGGTGGCAACGTGCAGTTGGCGGCAGAATCGCTGCGCGACAACACCTTTTTGTCGCACTCCAAAGCGGGCTC